>VEMY01000040.1 GCA_009711825.1 Bacillota bacterium
TGCGATGAGCTGCAAGACATAACATTCACTGCTGCTCTTCAATTATTGGTCAGCCTATTCGCTGTATATGTCATGAGCAGGGCTAGACTAAATCAGGAGCACATTAGGGAGCTTTATGGCCAATTTATTGCTGACTTACCTAGTTACTTCAGGAGGTCAGCAGGGTTTTGGGTGTGCGAAACTTGAGTTACTAACCAGAATAGATTTTGCTGTTTTTTGTTCATTTAGACTCCCCTCCGGTTCCTTCCAAACGAAATAATTGATCAATCGACACATCAAAATATACAAGCATTTTCAGGGCCAGTTCCAAGCTGGGATTGTACTTATGACTTTCAATCGCATTAATTGTTTGTCTTGTTATCTGCAAATCTTTGGCCATTTGGACCTGGGTAATGCCTCGTTGCATGCGGATTTCCCTTACATAGTTGACTACCTTCATCACAACACCTCCGCAGCCACTGACAAGGTACCTTTACACATAGTATAAAAAACAAGGGCAGTAATGTCAAGATATCTTTACATAGTTGCCCTTGCCTGGAGATCAAACTTCATCCAGCTTGACTGTCTCCGGTATATAGGAGCTGGAACAAAGGTCATCGCACCCGCCAACGCCTAATGCCCGATGAAAAACTAAATGAACTCGGGTCTTGTTGTTTAGGATTACAAGTTTTAGTTGCAAAACTCTCAGAAAAACTGTATTTTTATAAGCAAGTTCTATTAGTTGGTGCTGAATATATATGTCATTCGCCGAAGTGGAGGACACAAAATTGATACATCACTCTTCTTATCGCTGGCTAGTGCTTTTGGGGGCTATATGGCTCAGCAAAAACAGTCTACGCCTGGAGCATTTACCAGCTTCCGTTGCAGGACCTATTCAGTCAGAGATTAGGGGTTCCTGCTGAATCACTGGCCACCCCAGTCAGCATGATTTTCTCGCTAATCATCCTCACATTTGCTATCACCACCTTGTTTGGCGGCATGCTTCAGGACCCGATTGGCCCACAAAAAGTAACATTAATCGGAGGTCTTTTGCTGGGTGGCGGTTTAATCCTTGCCAGCCAAGCATCAACGATTGGCCAGATATATTTATTTTATGGAGTTATCAGTGGAACCGGTATGGGATTCGCTTATATTACCCCCTTGGCCACCTGTAACAAATGGTTTCCGGATAAGAAGGGGATTGTATCTGGGTTTGTTGTTGCTGGAATGGGTATTGGCACTTTGGTATTCACTCCGATTGGCCGGCTAATGGTTCTAAATCGAGGAGTTTTATCTACATGGCTGATCCTGGGTTTGGTTTTTATGGCGCTGATTAGCTTTGGCGCCCTATTTCTGAAACTGCCGCCTGATGGCGCTACTGACGCGAAACCGCCGGGCCGACAGCAACTCAAGTCGGACACCCGACTTAAGGACTACTCGCAAGCTCAGATGCTGCGGACAAGCGCTTTTTATCTGATCTGGTTTATGTTCTTGATTGGCAGTGGCGCCGGCCTGATGGTTATTGGCCTGGCTGCTCCAATTGGACAAGAATTGGCTGGATTAACCGCGGGACAGGCTGCCGGGGTAGTTAGTTTGCTGGGAGTGTTTAACGTCTCGGGTCGAATCCTCTGGGGCGCAGTCTCAGACAGATTCGGACGCACCAAAGTCCTGTTTAGCATGTTTATCTTAACTTCCTTATCTCTATTAATGCTTTCGATAAGTACTTCCCTGTTTCCACTCGTCTTCGCATTTGCTTCAATTACCCTATGCTTTGGTGGTTTTCTTGCTGTTTTCCCGGCGACGACGGCTGAATTCTTTGGAACCAAAAACCTGGGCGGAAATTATGGACTGGTCTATATCGCCTATGGAATCGGGGGGACAGGCGGCATGTACATGGGTTCTATACTGCCCCTGACCACCGCATTTGTTGTGGCCGGCATATGTTGTTTGGGAGGCGCCGGCCTGGCCCTGATGACCAGGGCGCCTGCTAAACCTACCCAGTCCTAGCCCCCTAACAATCCATAACCAAGAGGGCCACCGGAATAGTTTCCCGGTGGCCCTGTTTATGTTTAGCTATCCAATTTTACAGTCTCGGCCATATAGGAGCTGCGAACATAGGGCCCGGCGATTACATATTTAAAGCCCATTGCTCTGCCTGTCGCTTTGTATTCCTCATAGACCTGCGGCTCCACATACTCTTTTACTGGCAAATGATTTTTACCCGGACTCAGGTACTGGCCGATGGTGATTACGCCACAGCCCGCATCCCGCACGTCCTGCATTACCGCTTCCACTTCCGCCTTGTCTTCCCCCAGACCCAGCATCAGACCGGATTTGGTGATAATATCAGAATTTAACTGCCGGACCTGACGTAAGAGCGCCAAGGAACGCTGATAGTCAGCACCAGGGCGAACCTCCTGATACAAAGAGGGCACCGTCTCCACATTATGGCCAAAAATATGGGGCCGGGCGGCGACCACCGTCTTCAGGTCCTGCCAATTACCACGAAAATCTGAGGTGAGTATCTCTATTGTCGTGTCGGGATTAAGATCCCTTACTGCATTTATTGTCTTGGCAAAGTGTCCGGCACCGCCGTCTGCCAAGTCATCCCGAGTAACACAGGTGATAACAACATGCTTCAGTCCCAGTTCCCGGGTTGCTTTAGCGACATTCTCAGGCTCGGCAGGGTCCGGATTGACAAGCGCGCCGGCCTGCACAGCACAAAACCGACAATTCCGGGTGCACTGATTGCCAAGAATCATAAACGTTGCCGTTCTTTTACTGAAGCACTCCCCGATATTAGGGCAGCGGGCATTTTCGCAGACAGTATTCAGCTCATGCCGGGAAAGCAGTTGGTACATCTCATGGAGCTCTCCCAGGTTGATCTTTTTCCGCATCCATTCCGGTCGTTCCGGGCGTTTAACCATTGGCACTCATTCCCTTTTGGTACTCAATTTCCGTAAAACCAAAAACCTGGGCAAATTTCTCCCGCAACAAGTCTTGAACTTCTGTCATTTCTATGCGCATCCCCAACTCCAGCTCCATGGAAGTTACTCCTTTGTCCGTAATCCCACAGGGATTGATATGTCGGAAATAGCTGAGATCAGTGTTGACATTCAGTGCAAATCCGTGCATGGTTACCCAACGACTGATGGCAATACCGATGGCGCAAATCTTGTTATCCCCAACCCAGACACCGGTGTACTCAGGATTCCGCCCACCGTGAATCCCGTAAACAGATAACGTTTGGATTATTGCTTCCTCGATGTTTTCGACAAAGCCGGGCACATCCCGACCATAACGGCGAAGATCAAAGAGAGTGTAGCCGACAATCTGACCCGGTCCATGATAAGTAACTTTGCCGCCTCGATTTGTTTCGATAACCTGGGCGCCCAGCTTCTCCAATTGCTCTTTGGGAAGCAGAATGTGGCTGGCACTTTCGCTGCGGCCCACGGTATACACATTGGGGTGCTCCAGCAAAAGCAGAGTATCTGGGCAGAGCTCGCGGCTAATTTTCTGTTGCAAATCCCGTTGGAAGTCAAAGGCTTGAAGATAGTCCAGCTTTCCGCAATCAATAACTCTCAGTGTTTTCGTCGACATTTTTATCACCTGGCCTTAAAAAATGATTGCCTTAGTATTGTAACATAAGAGCCGCAAGCTGTGTGTCATATGCAAAAAATGGGAGGCAGGGCATCATTCAGTTATAGTCCAATCTATGGTAAACTGGACAAGTGTACTGCTTACAGGAGGGACTGAAAATGCTTAAACAATTTATACCCGGTGTGGTATTTGTCTATATCCTCACCTTGACAGCGCGGCTGCTGGCAGGTCTCATTAGTCCGGTGTTAGAGCTAGAAGCTCTAACAATAGGGATTATTTTAGGTATTATTCTGGCGGGGACAGTTAAACTGCCAGAAACCTTGCGACCTGGACTGAATTGGAGCCAAAAATACCTGTTGGCCGCGGGCGTCGTGTTGCTTGGTTTTCGCCTAAACCTGCAGGCTTTATCCGAGGCCGGCATCCGGGTCTTATTATTGGTTCTAATATTTGTACCGCTGGTTATCCTGGCGGGAGTATTGATTGGCAAATTGACAGGCACCGATACTAAAGTAGCTACGATGCTCGGCCTGGGCACCGCCATCTGTGGTTCATCAGCGGTGGCGGCCCTGGCGCCTACACTGGATGCAGACGAAGAAGACACGGTGCTGGCAGTCTCTGTGGTCAGTATCCTGGGTGCCGCCGGACTATTAATCTACTCTGCCGCCGCTGTGGGTTACCAGGGGTCAGACACAGGTTTTGGCGTCTGGTCCGGCCTGACTTTGCATAATGTCGCCCATGCCATTGGCGCTGCCTTTGCCCGCTCTGAACTGGCGGGGGAGATTGGCACGGTGGTGAAACTGGCCCGGGTCGCGATGCTTGCGATAATCGCTCCCCTACTAGGCGTGATGTTTAAATCGCAAAAAGCTGGCGCCAAAGCCGGCATCCCAAACTACGTATTGCTCTTTGTTGCCGCTGCCATACTGGGCAGCATGCTGCCGCTGTCGGGCGTGGTAACGGATGTCGTCAGCGATATAAGCTCAACTTTAATCACCATGGCGATGATCGCAATGGGTCTGGCAGTCAATTTTGGCACCATCAGGGCGAAAGGCGGCCGGGCCCTGTTGGCAGGAACAACGCTATTTGCCGGCGCCTCCCTCGTCGCCTTTTGGCTTACGATTCAGCTATTCTAGCAAAATCAGCCCTCCCGAAATTTTCACGGGAAGGCTGATTTTTTTGATGCGCTGCTTAGGGGGTGCAAATATAACAAGCTGTTCTAGGCCCCAAGGGTCTAATCGCCAGAGCTGCGAAATAAGTCTCCATTTCGTGCCGAGCCTGCCTGACAAACTTAAAATAGTTGCCCCCTTCTAACCACTCGACGATATTGACCGCCAGCGAACGTTGCTGATTATAGTCAATTATCAGGATTTTATACCGGGTTATTCGGCTCAACTCTGCGTACATCTTTACCCGTTCCGCTGCCGGTAACCCATGGGCCACAAAAGTGCAGAAAGAAATATCAAAGCTTTTATCAGAGAAGGGCAGACGTTCCGCTGCGTTAGCCCTGATGAAATCCACGCCTTTGTTAGCCGGCCGCTTCGCAGCTGCAGCCAACATTCGCCCCGCAGGGTCTATCCCCGTCACCTGCAGCCCCTTCTGTTTGAGCACCGCGCATAATGCCCCAGTGCCACAACCAACATCAATTGCAGAGGTATAGCTGGAGATGGTCAAATCCCGCAGGGGACCGTCTAGCACATTGCCAAAGTGCTTGACCTGATACTTGTAAAACAATGCATATATAAGCGCAATTCGATCAAATAAACCGGGACTACCCATTCTTATTATTACTCTCAATTATAGTTTTCACCCTGCCCACCAAACCGTTTTCCAACTTGACCTTGATGCCGTGGGGATGGGTGCTGGATTTGGTAAGGATCCGGGCAACTCTGCCATCTGTGAGTTTGCCCGAATTTTGATCTTGTTTTAGAACCACTTGCACCGTATCTCCCACATTTATATTGCTGCGTCTTGTGCCGTCCATTTCCCGTCTCCCCTACAAATCTGCCATCAACCGTTGCAAATCGGTCAGGAAACCGTTTACAGCAGCCTCTGGAGTTGCCCAGGAAGTAACAAGCCGGATTGCTGAATGCTCCTCGTCAACCGGGGCCCACCGATAAAACGCATACTTGGTCTCTAGCTCATGGATGACCCCATTAGGCAGTATCGGGAAAATCTGGTTGGATGGCGAATCGGTGAGGAAATGTCCACCAAGTTGGGAGATGCCCGTGGTGAGCATGGCCGCCATCTTATTGGCATGACGGGCAAGCTCAAAAAACAACTCATCCCGAAAAAGCTCCCGGAATTGTATGCCCAGCAAGCGGCCTTTTGCAAGCAGCGCTCCCTTTTGTTTGATAATATAGCGAAACTCCGCTTTCAGTTCTTCGCGGCAGAGCACCAAGGCTTCGCCAATCAGGGCCCCGTTCTTTGTGCCGCCAATATAGAACGCGTCAACCAGCGCCGGCAAGTCCGAAAACTCCAGATCATTCACCGGCGAGCAGAGCGCTGAACCCAGCCGCGCTCCATCCATGAACAGCAACAGGTCATGAACCCGGCAAAAATCGCTAAGCCCGGTCAATTCCTCCTTGGAATATACGGTGCCAATTTCGGTGCTGTTGGAGACATAGACCAGCTTTGGCTTTACCATATGTTCATCGTCGCCATGTTCATCAAGAACCCGCCGGATATCCACCGGCCGCAGCTTGCCATCGGCAGACTCAACAGCAATGATTTTATGTCCGGTGGCCTCTATGGCGCCGGTCTCATGCACGCAAATATGTCCGGTGCTGGCCGAAATCACTGCCTCGTGGGGACGGAGGAGTGCCGAAATCGTGGTGAGATTTGTCTGGGTGCCGCCAGCAAACAAATGGATGTCCAGATCCTCCCGGCCCAATTTCTGCTTGAGCACCGCCACCGCCTGGCGGGTAAAGCTGTCCTCGCCGTAGCCGGCCTCCTGTTGCAAGTTGTGCTCCATCAATGCCTTGAGAATGTTGGGATGTGCTCCCTCGCTGTAATCATTCTGGAAACTATACAAATTTACACCACCCTGATTAAACTATCGAATACTAAAATATTAGCTCATTGATTCAGTTCCGTCAAAATCTGCTGATACAAATCCCTTGTCTCCGCTTCATCCGCGGCGTTGAATATTAGAGACGTATCCGTAGTTTCCAAATAAATAAAAGGCGGCCTGTCGATGTTGACAAACAACCTGGCTCTGCCAATTCCAGAAATGCGGAAATCTCCCTTTTTTGCATTTCCAATTGCAGCACCATTGGACCGATAGCCCACTTCCGGCATTGTCTCTAGTAGCTCCACATCGGTAACTGTGGAAAACTCAACCTTCCGGCCGTACATGCCAGAGATGTTAAGCACACCATTCTCAATCGTGTAGCTTGGCGGGGTAACTGTATGGTAATAAAGTACGCCCAAACCGATGGCGACTAGCGCCAGAATACCAACAACCACGTAGGCAGTCCCTTTCGATTGTGGCGTCATTTTTCCCTCGGCATCCCGGGTATTGCCATCAAATTTCTGGGCCCGGATAACAATGTAGATGACAATCGGGATATAAAGCATGAAGGTGGCGGCCGGCATGAAAACAACACCAAGCTCCGAAAGCACTCCCCCCGCTAAGGTTACCCCTGCCAGGACAAACATCGTATTGCCAATAAACCGCCCCAGGCCTTCGGTGTCAACATTCTTCTGCTTTTCCCGTGGCATGGTGTTATACCCGGCAATCAACCAATACGCCTGCTTATATTTTATCAACAAGCCGAACACGACCAACATCACGCTGATGAAGCTCGAAACAATAATCATTGCAATACCTCCCCAATTTGACCTATTGTACTAATACTATAGTACACCTGAATTGATTGTCAATGACTGAATACTTACAGATCAGTTACTATTATGTACAACAAAACAGCACCGTAGTGGCGCTGTTTTGTAGATCACCCAGTTTAGTAACTAGGCAGGTTCATAATCCCAATTAAAGGCAGGTACCGTACCTTGCCAAACATACTGTTCAAATCGCCCATCCCAAGAAGTCGGGGATACCGATTCCCCAATTCTACAGTGATGCTGGGAATGCCAATAACCCGGGACCCCCAATAAGTTGAGGTGGAGGAAGGATCTGCATTATGGTTAATCCCTTCCATCCTGAAACCGGAATAATTCCGCATCGCTGTGACAATTGCCCGGTCCCTGTTTAGCTGAGAGCCGGACTGCAGGTACCACCAGAAGAGAATTTCTCCAAAGGAGTGGTAATCAAGAAGTAATTCCGGATTGTTGCTGCGAACCCAGTTTGCCACTGCCCGGGTCTCCGGCTCCGATTCGGCGCTGGGGCCCGGGTGCCAAGCATAGTAGGGATCAGGATTTTCACTCTGCCCCGGCTGGGTGGACCAGCGGACATCAAAATTACGGTTTATATCAACGCCGCGAATATTCGCTTTCCAGCGAGAAAAATCCTCGCCCCAGTTCCCATTTAAAGCCAGCAGTTCCTCGGCACGGTCAGGAAATGCACTTACCCCCTGCTGCACCAAAGTCACACCGTCGGGATTGACCATGGGGATAAAGGTAATGGAATACTTGTCCAGAATATCTTTGACAGACTCGCCACTGACGGTAATGTTCTGGTCATACTCCCATAGTAATGTCTCTACTGTTCGCATGACCACAGGCGTAGTCATCCACTCGGAAGCGTGGAGAGAGCCCAAAACCAAAACATCCCTAGAGCCCTTGCCGACTGTGATTGACCAGATATTTCGACCCTCCACCGACTGACCGACAACTGCCGTGCTGGCCAAATCCGGGTAATGTCCGGCAAGTTTCTGTAAGTCGTTGGTGAGGTTGCTATAAGTATAGCGCTGCCGGTTAAAGTTCAGACGCACTTCTGCCCATTTTGCATTCAATTGCTGTTGGGCCTGGTCGATTGCAGATTTGACTGCATTTATCCGACTGGAAAGAGAGTCTTTAACGGAACCATCGTGTAGATTTCGGACCAGGTTGTTGGCGGGACTATATGCGCTGTTGGCCGAGTTGATTGCACCCTGGTTGGAGAGGTTAGAAATTCGGGATTCAGCCCTTTCTACAGCTTCGGTAGCTGCCTCTTCCGCCTTACGGTGCAACTCCTCCTGGGCTTCATCTATCTCCTCCAGAATCTCCTCCAACTGTTCATGTAACTGCTCCTGAACATCACCCTCAGGCAATTCTTCAACCAGTTGGTAAGCTGCATCGTAAGCTGATTGAGCCGCATTGACCCGGCTCTGGCTGGAAAGATCGCTCAAAAGCGCTTCAACTTCCTCGACTGCTTCCGTTGCCGCAACTTCGGCATCAAATTGCTCCTGGACGGTTTCCAAAAGTGTATCAATAGCTGCTATTTGTTCCAGCAACGCAGCTCTAATATCCCCGTCATGCAAGTCTTCGACGAGCAAGCGGGCAGCTTCATATGCCTCCCTGGCCGCGTCGATTTGCTCCTGGGATTCAATAGTTTCGAGTTTACCCTGCACTGCACCAACTGCTTCCGTGGCAGCTTCTTCGGCCGCGAGTTTCGCCATGGCAATGTCTAGGGCCTCCTGGGTTTCGTCAATAACCTGCTGGATTCCGGCAAGGCGCTCCAATAACCCATCACGCACCGTGCCTTCCTTTAAATCTTCAACCAGTTCTGCAGCATTATCCCAAGCTTCCCGGGCAACGTCAATTTCTTCCTGTGTTTCCAGGTTCGGCAGCAACTCCTTAACCTCGTCTACAGCTGTATTCGCTGCATCTTCAGCCAAATAAGCCAGGACAAAGCCGCTGCCCAAGAAAAGAACTACGCCCAAAATAGCTGTTATTACGATTAGGCCATAAATATTTGTCTTTTTGGTTAAAAACCCGCTCTTTGTATTAGCCCTTTGCTCGCTAACCCCCACTACATTCCCATCCCCCAATCAGTTAATTGTCCACCTTATAAATTTCTAGCTGTCTGAGGGAATTCCTTGTTAAGCGCCTGCTAATTGTCTCCAATTATCAAGATTGTGGCAGAAAATATAACATGCATCTTATAATGAGTGCGGGCAGAATCAGCATTGACTAATTTGAGCATGTGGTCTTCACGACTTCCTGCACCCTCTGTCAGGGTCTGACATCGGTCTGTATTTCAGAATCAATTACTTGTATACTAAAGAAATGAATTCTAATAAAGGAGGTAACATCATGGGCTTTAATAAAATCGTATCCGTTGATAATACCGGACTACTGGAATCAGCCCGGGCCAAATTGCGAAAGCTGGCCAGAGAAACAGTGTTCTATGAAGATTATCCCGATACCAATCAAGAGATTATTGCCAGGATTGGCGATGCCGATGGCGTGCTGGTATCCTGGAATACTCCGATAGACCGGGAAGTAATTGCGACTGTCGCAACATCAAGTACATAGGCATGTGCTGCACGCTTATCGATGCAAAGAGCGCAAACGTCGATATTGACGCGGCCAAAGAGCGCGGGATTCAAGTCCTTGGCGTCCGGGATTACGGCGATGAAGGGGTCATCGAATTCATAATCAGCGAGCTGGTCCGACTATTGAAAGGCCTCGGAGAACATCAGTGGCAGCCGGTGGATTTAGAGCTGACAGGCCAGACCCTGGGAATCATCGGCATGGGCACTCTGGGGAAAATGCTTGCTGAACAGGCACAATCCTTTGGAATGAATGTCTTCTATTACAGCCGCACCCGTAAACCTGATATAGAAGCAAGCGGGGTCACTTATCTAGAATTAGACGCCCTTCTGCAAAAAGTGGATATCATTTCCACCCCAAGGCGAAGCCGTTAATCATTTTATATTTTGTTTTCATTTACTTACATTCCCTCCCGCAAGGATTTTCTCCGCATAGGCAATCAATCGTCGCTTACGGTCAACTTCTTGTTGCAAGCGTTCGTAACCCAGTTCTGTTATAACATAGGGCTTCTTGTTATCGTCAGTCTCCTCCACCAACTGGATCAAATCTGCCTTAAGTAGTTTTTTCAATGTGGTATACAGCGAAGCCGGCCCGATTGTAATTTCATTGTTGGTTAGTTCCTCAATTGTTTTCATTATCAAGTAACCGTGTTTTTGTTCTGTTAGCGATAGCAGAATAAAATATGCCG
Organism: Bacillota bacterium; assembly: GCA_009711825.1. Classification (NCBI taxonomy): domain Bacteria; kingdom Bacillati; phylum Bacillota; species Bacillota bacterium. Next base: position 10,700 of record VEMY01000040.1, read on the forward strand.
GGTCAGTTAGCTCCCCCATATCCATAAAATCTTTTCTCGGCAAGCCCAAACCCTCCATATATCATATAGTGATATATCATTGTTTGATATATATGTCAATAACCCCCCCCCCGCTGATTTCTCAGCAGAGGGATTACCTCATTTATTCTTTAGATAAAATTTCGCTAGTTTTAACTGTCAGACAGCGGTTTCCCGGCGGAGTTTGCGCATCCATGGCACCAAAACAGAAACTGTGTTCTGGTACTCAGCATAATGCGGTTTGTTCGCGAGGATGTGTCTTTCCATTAGCGGTATGCTGATGAATACAAATAGAAGCGTCATAGCGGCTGGTCCAATTACCGTCCACCAAATTGACGTGTTGACGCCGACTTGCATTACCCACAATCCCCACCAGAAGAGGAGTTCTCCAAAATAGTTGGGGTGACGGGAGTAGCGCCAGATTCCCTCATCAATATACTGCTCACGGGACTGGGCACGTTGTTTAAAGCGATCCATTTGTTTGTCGGCGATGAGCTGGATTGCGGCAGCAATGATACAGAGGACAAATCCCAACGCCAGCAGCACGCCAGTTCCCGGCCCAGGCTCAAATAGAGCGAAAAATACCGGAGCAATGCCCAAATATACAACGATTGTCGGTATCAAGTGTATGCCGCCCAAATTGACCAATTGCCACCAGTTGCCAGACCGTTTCTTAAAGTAGGTATAGCGCCAATCCTGATGCTCAATACCTTGCCAGCGCGTAGCCCAGTTGAATGTCAGGCGTATCCCCCAGACAAAGAGCGCGAATAGGAACAAAATATCGGGAGTACTAGGACTGCTTCCTCTGACCAACAACCAGAAGCAGACAACATACAGGGGCGCCACCGACCAGTACGGGTCGTAGAGACTGGAGTTCTTGTAGACAATACCGAAGAGCCAAATGATGACAGTGGCAGCGACGTCACCCCAGAAAGTAGACAACAAGAGACTTCCCCCATTGGTCAGGCGTTGAAATAGATAAAAACCGAGAAAGGCCAATACATAGACAACAAACACAAGTCCAAACACTCCAGACCGATTTTTTACAAACCGCATTGCAACCACCTCCTGAATTAGTACCTATTTTATATCGGGCAGTGAACCAACTCTTTTCCACATAATACCAAAGCCCAAACAAAAAGCCAACCAGATAATGGTTGGCAGACAGGGAGCTTCTGCTGGAGGGTGCAGAATGCTCCCCTGTTAAACAGATGGATATTGGGCATTTATCAGCAGTCTCGATAAATCCGCAGACAGGAGAGGTTTGTCATCATTCCAACCTGCTAAACGCAGCTGCTGCATTTCTTTGTGAATTCGCTCCATTTTTTCGTCCAAAATGGTCATTGCTTCGGCGGCCTCTTTGAGATCGGCGTGCAAAGAATGGGGAATATCCTGTCCGTCCTGAAACTTATAATAGATTTTGTGCTCCAGACTAGCCCAAAAATCCATAGCAATGGTCCGAATTTGCACTTCAACATACACTCTCTCGGTGTGATCAGACATATACACTGGTACTTTAAGGATTATATGCAGACTCCGATAGCCGTTGTATTTTGGCTGCTCGATATAATCTTTGTATTCGACTACCTCAAGATCTGGCTGCTGCATCAACATCCCGGCGACACGGTAAATGTCAGAAACAAAGGAACAGGTGATGCGAATACCCGCTATATCCCGGACATTCTCCCGAATTGCCGCAAAAGACCACGGACAACCTCTACGCCGCACTTTTTTCAGGATGCTTTCCGGAGTCTTGAGCCGCCACTTCACATGCTCAATTGGATTATATTCGTGTATATGCTGAAATTCTTGCTTTAAAGTATTAATCTTTGTATTGACCTGATCCATACCCAAATTATAGCAAAGTAGAAATCGATTCATGGCCTTGCAGAGATCTTGCATTTGCTCCGGGTCAGAAAACTCGCTTGTTTCACCCGGTTGTATCAGTACAGCTGAAGTCTTGGCCTCCATTTCCATCGCTCCTTGCTTGTGCCCGGTGGCCCCCCGTAGGGGGCCCGCCGCGCTATTTAAACGTCCGGGAGGCGGACGGTGAACGTTGAACCCTGCCCGGGGACACTTTCCACATCAATCCTGCCACCATGCATCTCGATAATCCGTTTTACCAATGCCAGGCCCAGACCACTGCCCTCCCGAAAATGAGCTTTTTCCCCCTGGTAAAATTTCTCGAAAATCCTGGATTGAACCTCAGCGTCCATACCAATGCCCTGATCAGCAATCTCAATGAACACCTGCTTCTCTTGCTGCCAGAGGCGGATATCAATTGTCCCACCCTTTTCCGAGAACTTTATCGCATTGCCCAGCAGATTCAACCAGACCTGATGCAGCAACTCCTCGTTACCTTGGTACATAACTGAAACCAACTCAATATTAAAGGTAATGCCCTTAGTTTCCCATTCCGGTTCGAGGAGCACAATACTCTTTCTGATTTGCTCATCCAAGGCAAAGGGCGTTCCCCGCTCAACAATTTCTTGGGTTTCCAGTTTCGATAACTTCATCATATTTGATGACAGGCGGGAGAGCCTGCCGGTCTCTTCGACAATGATTTCGGCATACTCTGCCCGTTCCTCGGGACTAAGTCCGTCGCTTTGCAACAAGCGGGCAAAACCCTGAATGGATGCAATCGGGGTCTTGAACTCATGGGAAACATTGCTGATAAAATCTTTACGCAGATACTCAATGCTCTTCAGTTCCCTGACCATGCGGTTAAAGTTCTCTGTCAGCTGCCCAATCTCATCATTGCTCACTGCATCCACCTGAACGTCAAAATTCCCCTTGGCAATTTCACGGGTAGCTTCACTGAGTCGGCGAATTGGCTTGACAACAATATTCACCATAAGCACCACCAGCAATACAGCAATAGCAACATAAAAGAGCAACGAATCCCACATTCGGGAGGCCATAACTGTAAAAATCGTGTTTTGCGGTTGAAGACCAATCCGGATATAGTCGCCATTTACGCGAATCAAGGTTGTTGTCCGAATAAATCTCCCGGTGGTCAAGAACACCGCTTCTCCATGCTCCAACTGGTCCCAGTCCACCTGCCGCAGTTCCAGTTCACCTGGTTCGACGGCTCGCACTTCATACATTGATGTGGAAGTGATGCAGAGAATTTCGTCAAGGCTCAAATTTGTCTTGGCATACAACTCCCGGACCGATTCCGCGATATCCCGCTGGTCCTGCCGGATTTCCCCTGCTACTTGCTGGGAAAAAAGGGTCGAGGCCAGAAACGACAGGGAGGAGGAGACCAGGACGATGAACACAAAAAACAGGATCAGCTTGATGCTGAATTTTCTCATTCGAGCCGTTCCGCCTTATAGCCCAGGCCGCGAATAGTGAGAATCTGAAAATCTTCTGTATCGGCAAACCGAGTCCGTAGGCGTTTAATATGCACATCTACTGTGCGTTCGTCGGTTTCCACATCTATCCCCCATATTTCGTCCATCAACTGCCTGCGGGTGAATATCTGTTTTGGATTGCTAAGTAATTTAAACAGCAGGTAAAATTCTTTTTGCGGCAACACAAACGAACCGGTATTTGTGCTTACAGTAAGCGTGTCGTAATCCAGCTCTATATTGCCAAAGTTGAGACGCCGTTCATTTTGAATCTTGGCCCGGCGTAAAAGCGCCGATACTCGCAATAGCATCTCGTCCATATCGATTGGCTTGACCATATAGTCATCTGTACCCGCCAGAAAGCCCCGTTTCTTATCTTCTAGGGTTTCCCGGGCGGTAACCATGAGAATCGGCAGCTCGCATTGCGCTTTCCGCAGCTCATCTGTCAATTGATAGCCATCCATATGCGGCATCATGATATCACTGATTAATAAATCCACATGTTGGCTGTCCAGGATATCTAATGCCTCCCGACCATCTTTACAAGTCAGGACATGATAGCCGTTCCGCTTCAAGACGGCGGCCATTAGTTTTTGTAAATTCTTATCATCTTCGACGATCAGTAATGTGAACATGCACTCACCTCATTGTTTATCAACACTTACGATGACAGTATACCCCCAAAAAATGAACTCAGCATGAACAATTCAGATTTTTCTCAGACCAGAAAAACAGCCCATGCCGAACAGGACGGCATGGGCTGGTGCTATTGGTTCTGTCCAGTGTAGATGTGAACGGCGTCTCGCAGAAAAGCGGCCAGTCCCGGCTGCGCTTTGTCGTAATAAGAGGTAAAACGCTCGTCATCGACATACATCTGGGCCAGGCCGGCATGGGCTTCCTTGTTGTATTCGGGCCAGTAGTAACTGAGCCACTGGCGATGCAAATCAGCTGCCTTTTGCGCCAGCTCGCCGGCGGGATCGCCGGTTTGATAAGCTGCCTGTAAAATAGCCATTAACTCTTCATTAAGCTTGGTTACTTCAGCATACTGTTCTTCGGTCATATTCATGACCTTGGCGTTGGACGCTTCCACAGTCTTGTCGCCATATTTTTCTCGTACTTCTTTGCCATATCTTTGCTCGTTCTCTGCCACCAGCTTCTTCTTAAAGCCTTGGAATTTTTCCTTGTCTGACACCGTAATTCTCCCTTCATTGTGCGCAATCGTTTTGTCCACATTGGCGATCAACGCATCCAATTGCGCGCGTTTTTCAAGAAGCTGCTCACGGTGTTCCCGCAGCGCCCTTTCCTTGTCAAAAGCAGGGGCAGTAATAATTTCGCGGATTTTATCTAAAGGAAACCCCAATTCTCGAAAGAAAAGAATTTGCTGAAGCAAATCAACCTCGGCCTGGCCGTAGATGCGGTAACCAGAGGAATTGATTCTCGCCGACGTCAGTAACCCCACCTGGTCATAATACCGCAGTGTCCTGGCGCTGACTCCAGCCAACCGACTGAGTTTTTGCACTGTGTATTCCATGAGCTCACCTCCTGAACATAGTCTACACCTTTACGCTACGTAAAGGTCAAGGATTATTCGGGAGTAACTTTAACAATATGACCGCAGAGACAAGTTGTCAACGTGGCAAATAGAGTTGAAAGTGAAAATGCCCATTCAACCTCCGTCCCTAAATGGGCAAAAAAGTTAGCGCCGGCAAGTACCAGCGCTGTTTTTTAGAGCTAGAGAATTAACAAGAATACTCCTACTACAATACCTACGTAAAACAGGTTTACCAGACAATAACCCATTATATCCTTGGCTCCCAGTCCGGCTATACCCAGGGCAGGTAGTGCCCAAAACGGTTGAATCATGTTGGTCCAGCCATCGCCCCAGGCAATGGCCATTGCTGTTTTGGCTGTATCAACACCCAATTCCACAGACGCGGGCATCATAATTGGCGCCTGGACTGCCCATTGCCCACCGCCCGATGGTACAAAGAAGTTAACGATTCCAGCGCTTAAGAAGGAGAAAAATGGGAAGGTAGTTTCATTAGAAATGTTCACGAAGAAGTTTGACATTTGAGCTGCGAGGGACAAACCCTCCGCGTTGGCGCCAGTCATCATTCCCATAATCCCGGCATAGAAGGGGAACTGAATGATAATTCCACCTGTTCCTTTGGCGGCAGTAGCTACAGCTGTAAGGAATCTTCTTGGTGTGCCGTGCAAGATAATACCGGCTGTCAAAAATAAGAAGTTAACGATATTCAAGTTGAGGTCAAAACCGTTATTTGAGAAGTAGTTTACCAGGAAACCTATACCCATTAGTCCGATTATAATTGAGAGTAAGGGACTGTTCTCCAGTTTTTCTGCCGGAGTCATGTCCTCTCTGGCAACAGCAATTTCTGCTTCATCATCCTCAAGCAGTTTGGGGTCAACGGAGACTACATTCTCTGCCTTGGGATGCATAGCTTTCATCAAAAACGGCATGGTTACAAGTAAAACGAGGACAGGAACAACTGTAAACACTGCAAAAATTGTTTGACTGGTTGGTATTACTTCAGTAACTGCACCTAATGTCATTTCTGCCAAATCTGCTGTTGCGGTAGCAACTGTAAGCGGAATAGAGCCAGAGAAACCGGCATGCCAGATGACAAACCCAGAGTAGCCTGACGCGATCAGTAGCCGGTAATCAACACCTTTAACTTTTTTAGCCAACTCTTTTGCGTAGAGGGCTCCAATTACCAAACCGAACCCCCAGTTAATCCAGGACGCAATAAGTGCAACCAATGTGACCGCAAAAATTGCCCATCCGGGGGTCTTGGGAATACTAGCCAACCCTCTCAATCCACGCTTTACTACCGGCGCCTGGGCTAGAGTGTGACCTGTGACCAGTACCAGGGCCATCTGCATGGCAAAGGCCAACAGGCTCCAAAAGCCGTCGCTCCAGTGACTGATCATATCCACCGGAGTTTGCCCGGTGGAAAGAACTCCCATAGCAAAAACAATGATTGTCAGCATTACAGCAAAGAGAAAGGGGTCCGGCAGATACTTCTGCACCAAAGCTACACAGGCATTGGTAAACTTTCTAAACATCAACAATTCCTCCTTTAAGTATTGCTTATTTTCAGGGCTTGTCCCTAAAAACCATCAAATTAGATTTTCATGCTTTTTACATTATCGGGGATAATCAGTTTGGCCTCTGTGTTCGACACAACATCTTCAATTGTCGCTTCGGGGCCCAGTTCTTTTAATAATAGACCGCGCTCTGTCACTTCAATAACAGCTTGTTCGGTAATAATTAAGTTCACTTCATTGGCTGCTGTCAGGGGAAGATTACACTCCCTAAGAATTTTATGCTTTCCTTTGGCAGTGTGCTCCATGGCGACAATTACCTTCTTGGCGCCAACCACTAAGTCCATTGCTCCCCCCATGCCGGGAACGAGTTTGCCGGGAATCATCCAGTTAGCAAGATTACCTTTTTCATCAACCTGGAGCGCACCCAGGACAGTAACGTCTACATGCCCGCCCCTGATGATTGTAAAGGATGTAGCGCTATCAAAGAATGCTCCACCTTTATTGATTGAGGACGGCCTTCCTCCGGCGTCGGTCAAATCCATGTCGCAATTATCCGGGTCAGGCGCGGGCCCCAAACCAACAAAGCCATTTTCTGACTGAAATAGAACATCTATTTCTGGTGGCACATAGTTTGCCACCAGTGTAGGTAGTCCAATCCCCAAGTTGACGATATCGCCATCATGCAGTTCCTGTGCAACCCGTTTCGCGATTACCTCCCTGATTCTGGCCTTATCCATTAGTTCACACCTCCCACAATATAATCAACAAACAAGCCAGGTGTCATAACGTCATTTGGAGCGATTTCTCCGACCTCAACAATTTCCCTTGCTTCAACGATAACAATGTCAGCAGCTGTGGCCATTATTGGGTTAAAATTCCTCGCCGACTTTTGGTAATAGATATTGCCTTTCTTATCTACCTTCGCGCCTGCAATTAGGGCAATATCAGCTTTCAACGGCAATTCCAGCAAATATGCTGTATCGCCGATAGTCAACTTTTCTTTCCCTTCCTCCACTACCGTTCCCAAGCCTGTGGGAGTGAGAAAGCCTCCCAAGCCAGCACCGGCACAGCGAATTCGTTCAACCAATGTTCCCTGTGGAACCAGCTCAACTTCGGTCTCTCCCGCATTCATCTGTCTGCCTGTTTCCGGGTTAGTGCCGATATGCGAAGTAATTACCTTACATATCTGTTTGTTGGCAATTAACCGGCCCAAACCATACTCGGTTGTCGATGTGTCATTACATATCACAGTCAAGTCGCCCGTGCCCTGTTCAGTCAATTTGTCAATCAAGCCATGGGGACTGCCACAGCCCATGAAACCACCAATCATCACAGTGGCGCTCTGTTTGACCAGTTTCACTGCTTGCTCAGCTGAAATTATTTTTGCCATCTCTACCACCTCCATTATTGCCTTTCAACTACTAGTGCCACGCCTTGTCCGCCACCGATACATAACGTAGCTAAACCATTTTTACTGTTCCTTTTTTGCATTTCGTAGATAAGCGTAATCAATATTCTGGCGCCGGAAGCGCCAATCGGATGCCCCAGCGCAATTGCTCCACCATTTACATTCACCTTATCCGGATCAAGGTGCAAATCCCGCACAACTGCCAGGGATTGAGCGGCAAAAGCTTCATTGGCCTCAACAAGATCGATATCCTCCACGGTCAACCCAGCTTTGGCAAGCGCTTTTTTGCTGGCGGGAACCGGCGCGTAGCCCATAATTTTAGGATCCAGGGCTGCCGACGCGTAAGATTTAATTGTTGCCAGCGGTGTCAAGCCTAATTCGTTGGCTTTTTCCCGGCTCATTATCACCAGAGCAGCTGCGCCGTCATTAATCCCCGAAGCATTGCCAGCGGTAACAGTGCCATTCTTTTTAAATGCCGGCTTCAGTCTGGCTAACTTTTCGATTGTCAGTCCATGCTTTGGGTACTCATCGGTGTCAACCACAAGTGGTTCTCCCTTACGCTGCGGGATTTCAACAGGAACAATTTCAGCGTCAAACTTGCCGGCCTTTTGTGCCTGCTCCGCCTTCTGTTGGCTGTACAATGCGAATTGATCTTGCTCTTCCCGGGTCAGGTTCCATTGCTCAGCGATATTTTCAGCGGTTACTCCCATGTGGATATCATTAAATACATCCATCAAGCCATCAACCAGCATACTATCCACTAGCTGGCTGTTTCCCATCCGCTGTCCCCAGCGGGCTTTGGGCAACAGGTACGGAGCATTACTCATGCTCTCGAGGCCGCCGGCCAGAACAACATCAGCGTCACCCAACATAATAAATTGTGCTGCCATGCTCACCGCCCGGAGTCCAGAGCCACACAGCTTATTTAGGGTTAAAGAAGGGACTGTGTCAGGAATTCCACAGCCGATAGCCACCTGCCGAGCCGGATTTTGTCCGAGACCGGCTGAAAGGATATTGCCCATTATTACTTCGTCGACCGCGTCTGGAGCTAACCCGGCCCTGTTTATCGCTTCTTTTCCGGCGATTACACCTAATTCAACTGCAGATAGACCGGATAGACTACCGCCAAAGTTTCCAATCGGTGTCCGGGCTGCACCAACAATTACCACTTCCCGCATATCTATTACCTCCCGTGATTTGATTGCACATTAGTATTTTGCAAATTGCGTGCCAGACAAATAAGGTGAGCCATTGGTGAAAAACACCGATTTTAAAGGGTCTCTGATGCGCACATACATTCAGGAATTTTATTGTGTAGCTATTTTGCTACACCGTTGACCACAATTTTATTTGAACCGGCAATCCACCATGTATTACCGACCCTGCCGAATGTAGCAATTTGTCTACACTCATCAAGGCCTGTGTAGACAAATTGCTACACAACAAAAAAACGAACCGGAATTCACACTTCCAGTTCGTATTTCTCCATCTTTTTGTACAGGGAGGTACGATGAATGCCCAACTTTTGCGCTGCGAGTTTTCGGTTACCGTCCGCTTCAATAATTGCAGCCCTGATTGCTTGCTTTTCGGCTTCCATCAGTATCTGTTTGAGTGATCTATCGCGCGCGCTTGGTGATGGTTGGTGACTTGCCCGGATATAATCCGGCAAGTCTTCGGGAACAATCACTGATTGCGGTGCGAAGTTAATGGCACGTTCTAAAACGTTTTTCAGTTCCCGGATATTGCCTGGCCAGTGGTAGCTCTTCAACATCTCGATTGTCTCTGGGGCAAGAAGCTTATTGCCCACCGGCATATGAGCAATCAGCTTGCTGACTATATACATGGAAAGCTCATCGATGTCCTCTACTCGCTGGCGCAAGGGAGGGATTACCAGCTTTATCACATTCAATCGATAATACAGGTCGCTCCGAAACTGACGATTTTGTACTTGGGCTTCCAGATCTTCGTTGGTTGCTGAAATAATGCGGGCACTCAACTTGACTGGTTTTGTACCGCCGACCCGCTCAAACTCCCGGGCCTCCAAAACCCGAAGCAATTTCGATTGCATCGGCAGGGGCATAGAACCGATTTCATCCAACAGAATAGTGCCATCCGCCGCAAGCTCAAATTTTCCAACTTTACCGCTTTTGCGGGCTCCTGTGAAGGCGCCTTCCTCATAACCGAATAGCTCAGACTCTAATAACTCTCTAGGAATTGCAGCGCAGTTTAATGTAATAAAATTGCCATGCCTCCGCAAGCTCTCTTTATGAATCGCATGGGCAAATAACTCCTTGCCCGTCCCACTTTCACCCTGGATTAGCACAGTTGAGTTTGTTTGCGCAACTTTTTTGGCAATGCTCTTTAGTTCGAGCATACGTGGGTTTTTACAAATTATATCGTTAAAGGAATATCTGGCTTCATAAATTTTACTCAATTCGCCTTTGTAGCGATCCAGAGTTTCTTCTAATTTACGTACTTTTGTGGCCAATGATTGAAGCTCGCTGGTATCGCCAAATAGAATCGTGCCAATAGCGCCAATAATAACCCCGTCCCGGATAATCGGTATGCGCGAAGTTATCACATTGTGACCATTTATCTCCTGCACCTGGCAGATTTCTTTTTTTCCAGTTTTCACAACGATATGCAATCGCGTATTCTCAATTACTTCCTGAACCGGCTTACCCAACACATCCTCTTCCGGGACACCAAAAAACTTTTCGTAGTTCCATTTAACTATAATGCCATCCTTATTCACAAGGACCATACCGTAATAAGCATTGACCAATAGCTCTTCTACCATATCAATGCTAAACTTTAGTTGCTCAAAATTAGCATCATTTTCGATTAGACATTTGGTCATGGAAATCCCCCTTGTTGCGCAACTACTATGTACCATTATACCATTCTTAAGCGTAGTTCTTTTATTTAATAATTTGCCATCGATACAATAATCTTTCTTTAATCTTTAATAATAGCCAGTTTCCACAAAAAATGCAATACGTTTACTTGGCTGAGATAATCCTCGGTAGTGTTACTCCTTCGCCGTAAGTCAGGAACAACAAGCAAAAAGGAGAGAACTGCTCTTGCAGCCCCTCCCAGATTAAACCACTTTACCTGATAATGCCTAGTTTATCGGCTCGCTCAGTCAGGGCTTGCTTGATTCGCTCCAGGGCATTATAGCAGACCTCATCATCCCAGTAGCAGCCGATGACGATTCGCAGGTGGCCATGGCCCTGTTTGCCATAAGGCTTGCCGTCATTGCAGGCCACCTTCGCTTCTTTAATTAAGTACTGCATAATTTCGGTGGAGTCCCCCAGCTTTGAGATATTGGGCCAACATAAAAACCCCGATTCTGGCATCAGCATCGACACACCCGGTATCGAGTTGAACAGCTGAAACGCATATTTACGCCGGTCATCGTGTTTTCGATTGTATTCCTGAACAAATGACGAATCCTCAAAGGCAGCAATCGCCGCCAGCTGGGACATTGTGTTTGTGGCGCCGAGAACGTTGACAGCGCCGCCATAGAGCACATCCATAATTTCATCAGCGGCAACGATATATCCCACCCGGAAGCCACTGAGTCCCATCCCCTTGGAGATGGAGAAGACCGTCAGCGTGCGTTCCCACATTCCTGGCAACGTCGCCATGTTCACCAACTCTCGGCCGTCAAAAATCGTACTCTCGAAGGCCTGATCTACGACACAGATCAAATCGTTTTCAACAATGAAGGATGCGAGCTTTTCCAGGGACTCGCGCTTAAACACTGTGGTCGTCGGATTGTTGGGATTGGTGAGCAGGACCATTTTCGTTTTTGATGTCAGCCGCTTTTTAAACTCCACGACATCGATATCAAAATTGTTTTTCTCATAGATCGGCACCGGTACGGTAATGCCGCCCAAGAGTTCCGCGTTGAGAAAGTTAGATGGATAGCTGGGATCGAGAACCATCACTTCATCGCCAGGATTTATAAAGGGCATCATTGCGTAAAGAAGTCCGGAATCGGAGCCCGGCGTTATGATAATATTCCGCTGGGCCTCCACTGTCATGCCGTTTTCCCGAGCCAGCTTCTTTGCGATCTCCCGCTTTAAATCGGGATTGCCAATTGGCATCGTGTAATGGGCTGGAAACCCGCTCTTGAGTGCCTCGGTGGCTGCCTTGAGCACGTGGGGTGGAATCGCCGGGTCCGGGAAAAAGGGGTCGGCCCATCCCATCAGGGCCACCCCTTGCTTAGCCAGATCGGTATAGGCGCTGCCCACATCAGCTTTGGTTACCTCAGAGAATAGTCCACCTTCGAGTCTTTGAAAGTTTGGTCGCATCTTGCTCTTGATGTCCATTCATATCCCTCCAATTATAAAGAGGGAAGGCACAGAGCCTTCCCAATATAACACTTAAATGCAGGTCTTTACTTGTATTCGCCAATCCAGTCTGATTTCCCTTTAATCACGCCTCAGGACGGCCACAAAATTGGGTAACACAGTAAAACTCAGCTTGTCCCCAACCTTGCACATTTCCTCAGGATGGACGTGCACCAAAAGGTCCTTAGTCTTTCCACCCGCAAGGGGCACCTCGAGAACGGCATCGATAGACTCCCCAGTATAGGTGTATTCCTTCATAATTCCCTGAATCTGACCATCGTCAGCCAGCTCGAGGCTGTCAGGGCGGACTGAGATGTATACTTTTTCCCCCGGCCTCAGGTCATGGGTATGGGTGCAGGGCAAAATGCCCAGTTCGGTATCCACCGACTGCCCGTCGTGGCCAATTCTACCTTTGAGAATATTCGTGTTGCCGACAAAGGTGGCAACAAACTTGTTCGCCGGGAATTGATAAATTCCCCGGGGCGAACCATTTTGCTGGATTACACCATCCCGCATCACCACAACCCGGTCGGAGATTGCCAGGGCGTCTTTTTGATCGTGGGAGACAAACACCGCGGTAGTCCCCGCCTCCTTGACGATCCGCTTTATTTCCATACGCATCTGCGTCCGCAAATCTGCGTCTAAATTGCTAAAGGGCTCGTCTAAAAGTACCACCACCGGCCGTCGGGCCAGCGCCCGGGCCAGAGCCACCCGCTGTTGCTGACCACCGGAAAGCTCATGGGGAAAGCGGTTATCAAATCCGCCCAGGTTTACAAGCTCCAGGACCTCCCGAACCCGCGCTGTCCGGTCTTTGCCCTTGTAACCAAAGGCGATATTGTTGAACACGTTCAGATGGGGAAAGAGGGCGTAATCCTGAAATACCATGCCAACGCCGCGTTTTTCCGGTGGAATTGACGTGCGCTCATTGCTGACGACTTTGCCGGCCAGGGAAATCTGGCCGGAGTCAGCCCACTCAAAACCGGCAATCAGACGCAAAGTCGTTGACTTGCCACAACCGCTGGGGCCCAGCAAAGTCACGATTGAGCCTTTCTCAACTGCCAGGTTTATATCCTTAACCGCCGGCGCCGAAGCACCCCGGTAGGTTTTAGTTACCGATTTCAATTCAATATCATACATAGCACTCACCCCTAATATTTGCTCAGCATATAGCGCAACGGGATTATTGATACCAGGATAATCAGCAGAGCAGCCGGAGCCGCCAAATGGTAAATGGCCTCCGATGCCTCGCTATAGATGCGTATCGCCAGAGTGTCAAAGCCAGGCGGGCGCAGAACCAAGGTCGCTGGCAGCTCCTTGATTGCGCTGACAAACACCAGCGCTCCACCGGCCAGCACTCCTGGCAGCATATTGGGGAGCACCACCTTGAACATCACCTTCCAGGGCGGACAACCCAAGCTACGAGCAGCTTCGTCAATCCGCGGAGAGACAAGGCTCAATGACGCTTCCCCCGCCTGCATTGCCTGGGGTAAAAAGCGGACGACAAAAGCCAGGGCCACAAGCCAAAACGTGCCGTAGAGGAAGGGCAAATGGTTGTTAAAGATAAATACGAAGCCCAAAGCCACAATCACACCGGGCAGGGCGTAACCGGCATAGGCGAGTCGGTCGATGGCAGCGGAAATAACCGAGCGATATCTGGTCTTGAGGTAAATAACCGGAATCGACAACGCCATACAGAGCAGAGCCGCTATCCCGGAAACCTGCAAACTGTTTAGCGCAAAGCCAAAGAATCTGCTGTCCAGCGCACCCATCCGAATCCCAATATTGGACCAGTAGACGAGAACAGAGATTGGCAGCAATACCGACAGCATAAATACCAGGCCGACAAAAACCACTGCCAGCGGCTTCCACTTGCCCAGGGGCAGAATCAGCGGTGCCCGATAGCTGTTCCCGGTCTGGTAGTACTTGCTCTTACGCCTGGTGTAGGACTCCAGCCAGAGTATGAGCACGGTGATTACCACCAGGACAAGACTGAGCACCGCGGCAGCGGCGGTGTCCATGCCCGCCCGCTGGTAATAAATTGCCGCCGTAAAAGTTACATAGCGCAACATGGCAATGGCGCCAAAATCCGAGAGCACATAGAGGGCGACGAGAATCGCCCCGGCGCCGATGGCGGGACGTAGGAAAGGCAGGCTCACCTTCCAGAACACTTGCCAGCTGTTGGCGCCCTGGGAGCGGGCGGCCTCCTCAAAGTTCCTGTTCATCTTGCGCAGTGAAGCGCTGGCAATCAGATAGACGTAAGGATAGGTAAACATGGTCAGGACGAAAAACACACCCCAAAATGAGTATATATCCAGGGGATAATCTCCAAGTAAACTTAAACGCGCCTGCCAGAGATCCCGGGCCCAACCACTGCGGCCAAAGACAATAATGTACGTGACCGCGCCGACATAGGGCGGGATTACCAGCGGCAATGCCAAAAGCCACCGCCACAGCCTGCGCCCGGGAATATCCGAACGGGTGACTAGCCAAGCTAGAGCCACGCCAAGAATAACAGCCGCCACAGTCACTGCCACAGTCAGCGACATGGTGTTCCAGAGCAACTGAGGTATTCTTTGATCCAGTAGCCGCAGCCAGTTATCGGCACCGGCAAAGATGGAGCGCCAGATCACATAGACAATTGGAATCGCCATGAATAGAGCCACTGCTAAACCGATCAACAGCAAAATCGACCCTGGGGGATTATCCTGCCAAAGCTTAAACCACTTTTTCCGCAGGTAAAAGAAGCCAGCCGGGGCGAACCCTGATGCGGCCCCGGCTGTTTCAGTTTTGTTTGTATTTGTGTTGGTGTGTTTCATCTGACCAACTCCTAGACTGCCGTTATTATCTGAGATCCAAGTCTAGACCCGACTGCTCAATTAGGGTCCGGGTATCCTCAAAATATTCACCAAGTGCAGTTACAGGCATATCCTGGATCCTCAGATCAGTGAATTCAACAATATGCGGTTCGACGACCTCCGGATACTGGGCACCGTACTGGGAGTTAATTAAAAGCTCCAGCGACTCACCCACAAATGCCACTTGATTCTCCGGAAGCAACAACCACTCCAGAAACGCTTCCGCGTTTTGCTGATTCGGTCCATTCTTAATCAGCCCGACACCGGCAGCGTTGGCAACTGCCCCCATCTGGCCCTCATCTTGATCGAGATAGATAAAGCCAACGTTGTTATTGTTCGGTTCCAGCAACTGTTGGTGGAAATAGTAGTTGTTCACCAGGCCAAAGGCGTGCTCACCGGCGCCCACGGCGCGGCGGATGTCGCCGTGACCTTGAAAAATGCCGGCGGCATTTTTCCGGATGGCAGCAATCCATTCAGCGGTCTTGGCATCTCCCCACTGGTAACGCAGGGCAGATACATGGCCAATCATGCCACCATTTCCCCCTCTGGTGATGGCAAAGCCACCGGGCAAATCAGCCCACTTGGCATCGAACAAGTCTTCATTAGTCCGGGGTAGATCTTCGGGGGAAGTCAGTTCTTTATTATATATCAGGCCCCGGGCCCGGGCAGAGATGGCAAAGTAAGCATTGTCCTCCGAGCGAAACTCTGCCGGTATTGATTCGATCCCTTCTGGTGTAGAGCCCTGTAGCAGGCCTTCCCTGTGCAAGTAACCCAGAGCGCCCAGGTCATTTGAGATAAAGACATCTGCCTGAACATTGTTTGCTTCCTCGACAATCTGCAATGGGTTGGCGTCATGCAAAGCCACAACCTCAATGCCGGTATCCTCTGTAAATTTGTCCAGCAGGTCTTGGACAAACCGTTCGTTTCTGGCGGAGTAAACAACTAACTGATTATCGCTTTCTCCTGTTGAGCTGCAGCCAACTAGGAAAAGTGCGGCAGCAATCATTAAAGCTAAAGCTATTGAGATTTTTCTGTTCATATAAGTACCTCCTGAGACGCATACTTTGATAATTATTCTCAATACCATTATACGCTTGCCCGCTTATCCCGGCAAAAGGCGTATAAGCTACTCCAGCCGCTTTAGCTCGCCAACGCTTGCAATTAGTCGTCTTTGCTCCACTATTCTTCTTTGCTCCAAAAAAAAGAGGCCCTCGGCCTCCGCTACCAATTATTAAATGTGCCCCCTGACATATCCCCATCCGGACCAACTACGTCAAAAGTACGTTGCTCCCAACCGGGAATTTTACTCCATACCAGGCGGCCGCTTCGGGCCACCATGGCCAGATTGCGCAAATCGGAAATATGCTCATCCGGCTTGCCCCGGACGACAATGATATCAGCTTCAAGACCAGCCTGCAATGAGCCCGTCACAGTTTCCAAACCACAGAGCTCAGCGCTTGTGTAGGTTGCTGCCCTGATTGCCGCCAGCGGTGTCATACCCACCTCGGTGAGCAGTTCAAGCTCCCGGACAGTGGCATTGGTCCCGTTTATTGGGTCCGAGGGCAAGAGATCGGTGCCACAGCAGATTTTCACGCCATGCTTGACCGCGTAGCCAATACCGGTGCGATGTGTGCGGGCAGCTTCCCGCCCCTTACGGATTTGATGCTCCGGGCAGCCATGGGCCTGGAGATAGTCCTCACCATTGGAAACGCAGAGCGTCGGTACCAGAAACGTGCCCGTTTCAGCCATCATCCGAGCCGTTTCCTCAGACAAAGCATAGGCATGCTCCACCGAGTCCACACCCAGACGGATGGAATCACGGATCGGTCCGTCGGACGAGAGATGAACGGCGACCTTTTTGCCGGCGGCGTGGGCTACTTCAATCACCGCAGCTATCTCCTCATCGGTCATCTGCTTATCTGTCATGCCTTCATGCTCCCCGGCCAGACCACCGGTGTAGCAGAGCTTGAGCATGTCCACTCCCTTGGCCAGCTGGCCCCGGGCAGCCCGCATAAATTCGGCAGGTCCGCTACATTCGATTGAACCCCAGACATTGTGGCCATGGCCGCCGTGGGCTATCATGATGCTGCCACAGGTGACAATCCGCGGGCCCCAGAGCATGTTTTTGTCCACTGCCTTTTTCAGGGCAAGATCGTAATCGTCGGCACCGCCAACATTGCGAACCGTGGTTACGCCACAGTGCAACGCCTCCGCCGCCCGTCGGTATGCCAGTAACGTCCGATACGCCGGGCCAAGATCGTCATATTTATAGGGCAAATATGGCAGTTTTAAATCCAGATGGGCGTGCACATTAAAAAGGCCGGGGAGCATTGAGTACCCGGAAAGATCAACCACTCTGTCCGCCTCAGTGGCCCCTGCCACCAGTTCAGCGGACATCTCGCCCACATACTCCAGTGTGCCTGCGCCACTAGCCTCTACAGAAATTATGACCAGACCAGAATCAACTGCCGGCGCGCCGGTTCCGTCAATAACGCGTCCATTTGTCAGGTAGATATTCGCCATGTCGATTCCCCCTCAACCGGTTCATCAATAAAACTTGTACTATCCAGTATAACATACGGTTTGCCAGAGTTATCTGCAAAAGTACAAACACGAAATGCTTACGTACAAAGTAAGCCCCCATAAAGAGGGCTTACTTTATTCCCAGCGGAAATACCGAACAGACACCGTGATACAAACGGCTGTCAGCGCAACCATGACCACCAAGGGCGCAAGCACATTTTCCACTGGCATTCCCAACGCCGCCCCTTTTAGCAACTTAATACCCTGGGTAAGGGGCATGAAGTCAGCAACCCTTTGCAGGGCAGATGGCATCACCTCGTAAGGTAAAGTGGCCCCGGAAAAAATCAGCATTGGGAAATACAAAACGACACAGAGCAGGTTGGCGGTTTTCATGTCTGCTGCGACCCCTGCTACCATCATGCCAAGGCTGTAAATCGAAAGCATTACCAGCAAATATGCCCCCAAAAATCCCAGCACAGACCCCACCAGTTGAAACCCAAAGAACAGAGCAGAGACTACGTAAATCAAGATTAGAGACATCAGCGAGTAAAACATGTTCACAATAACCTGGGCCACTAGGATCAATACCGGGCTAACCGGTGTGACATGAAACCTTTTGAGGATTTTTTTGTGGCGATAATCAGCGACAACCAGGGGCAGTCCCATCACCCCGGCGGCACAAACACCTATTGACGCAAGCGCTCCGAATGACTGCTCAAAAAAGGTAAAACCTGCGCCGGCAAATGCCGGTTGTTTTCCATAAATCATCCCCAGGATTACTGCAACCACCAAAGGCATGCCAACGGCAAATATCACCATATCCATGCCCCGCAACGAGAGCTTAAACTCGCTTTTTACCATTGCCAGCAATGTGCCCATTATTCTTCACCTTCCTCTTCGTCGGTGTACCACAAATATGCGTCTTCGAATCGCTGGTAAGGGCTGTTGGCAACAGCTTCAACAACAGTCCCAGAAAAAATGATTCTGCCCCGCTTGAGTATACAGATTTCATCACACAGGGCCTCAACTTCATCCATGTAATGGGATGTCAAGAAAATGGTCAGTCCCTGCTCCTTCAGGGCTGCCAAATGCCTCCAAACGTCCCTGCGTGCCCTGGTGTCTAATCCAGTAGTTAACTCATCCAGGAAGACAATCCGGGGATTGGCAATCAGCGCCAAGACTATAAACAGACGCTGTCTGAGTCCGCCAGAAAGCTCGGCGACAAGATCGTTCCGTTTATCAGCCAGGCCGAATTGACTGAGCAAACTAGCATAATCTGCTGCCTGAGCATACAGGGACTGGTCACTTCACACAGTTCGCGGACAGTGATCTTATCTTGGAAGCTGGACTCCTGAAACTGAACGCCGACCTCTTCAAACAGCTCTTTGTTCCGGACCTGAGGATTGACCCCCAAAACCTCAATTGTCCCCTGGTCTGCTTTCTTTACGCCCAAAATACATTCAAGCGTTGTTGTCTTGCCTGCCCCATTTGCCCCCAGCAGACCAAAGACCTGGCCGGACCGGACTGTGATATCAACACCATCCACGGCCTGCAGGGTCCCATAGGTCTTACGTAACCCTTTAACTACTATCGCTGCGCCCATTTCATTTCCTCCTTGTATCTGATACAAAAAAATATAACACCTGAACAAAGTCTGGTGTTATAGTGGAGGGTTTTGCCCAAACTCTTTTTTCATATTGCGGATTTGCGCCAGCATTTCTAGCACATCTTTCTCCAACCGGGCTAATGAAGTGAGCAAGCGGTCGCAAACCGAGATAATATCTTCTGAGTTTTGGGGGGTGTCCAGCGGCCTCTTACGTCTACCTCAGACGTGTCCGCCAAGACTTGAAGCAAGCGCAAAATCGCGGACAGGGAATAATTGGCGCAGCGAAGAGAGCGGATGAGCTTCAGCCTTTGCACATCCTCATGGTTATACACCCGATATCCATTCTTCATCCTTTTTACCCTCAACAAACCGTTCATTTCCCAATTCCGCAGGGTGTCAATTGTAACCTCTAGATAGTCTGCCGCCTCCTGGCGCAGCAAGTGCACGGGACAAGCTTCCGGACTTGAGTCAGACAAGAGTTCTTCCGTAATCTCAATGGCCTCTTCGGCGTTACGCTGCTCTTTTCTTACCTGCCCCAGATAAGACCAGGTCAACTCGATTGCCCTGTCATAGTCCCCAGTTGCCGAGACCTTGATAATCTCGATTGCCCTTTTTCGCAACCCGTTCTGGGTTACCTCAGCGCGTAAAGCCAACCGGGCCAACTTGAACTGTTCCACATGCACTTCAGTAAATACACGGTATCCATTCTTCTGCCTGAGTGCCGGCGGTATCATGCCAAGCCGCTCATAGAGTCTGACCGTATTGGGATGCACGCCAAACATCCGGGCAATCTGAGCAGTTCTATACAACCACACTACCCCCTTGGACCTAACAATCCCCAGACAGAGGGACAGGCCCCTCGTCCGGAGCGAGGTTAAACTATGGTTTTTCTTGCCATACGCAGAATTGATTCCTCAGTACTATATTCTTTGATATCGCTTAATCTGACCCACTTCAACGCCCGTGATTCATGACTTATAATCAGGGACTTGTTATCATCACCCTCAGCCAGAAATCTGATATCATAATGCAAATGTTCAGGCTTGCCCATGCTCTCGGGTATGGTGTGCACATCGATATCAAAGATCTGCTCAGACAGTAGCCTCAGGTCTTCCAAGCCCGATTCTTCTCTGGCCTCCCGCAGTGCTGCCGAGACAATATCCTCCCCCTCATCAGTATGCCCACCCAATTGAAGCCATTTGCCCAACAACCTATGGTGGGTGAGCAGAACCTTGGTTCTTTCAGTATTTATTATCCAGACAGAACCGGTCAAATGTCCCCTTGGGTTACCACTACCGAGAACAATATCATTACTTGCTAAAAAAGACATAGTCATTTGCTTGGAGCGAGCATCCACTGGAGTTGCAGGATTATAGCCATTCAGAAGCTGTAGCAGTTCCTCTATCGTTTTCTGCATTCAAGATCCCCTTTTCTCTATACATTTATGGTCACTCTCCGGGCCTGTGGTCCCCTTGTCCGGGAGTGCTACCTATCCGAACGAGGGACCTGTCCCCCTGTCCGGGAACACTGCGCCAATTCTTCTTTACGCTGTTCCAGCTCCAGCCAGCGAGTCATCTTCTGTTCCAACTCCTGCTCCAACTTTTCCTGCTCTTTATGCAGTTCCGCCAGGCGCACAAAGTCGCTGCCTGCCTCAGCCTGCTCTTTCACCAGTTCATCGACACGCCCCTGAAGCTCGTCAATCTCAGCTTCCAGCCCGTCGTATTCCTGCTGCTCCCGATAGCTGAGCTTGGTCTTTTGCCGTCGGGGCCGCTGCGGGCGCTTATCCTTATCTGCATCGCCCTGCTGCGCTGGTGCCTGCCGGGCGAGGAAATCACTGAAACTGCCGGTATAGCGCTCTATGCCGCCCTGGCCGTCAAGGCAAAACAAATGCTCAGTTGTTTTGTCCAGAAACCAGCGGTCGTGGGACACTGCCACCACGGCACCGGGAAAATCATCGAGATAATGCTCCAGCACAGTGAGTGTGTCAATATCCAGGTCATTGGTTGGCTCATCCAACAACAGCACATTGGGCTCTTCCATGAGAATGCCCAGCAAGTACAGGCGCCGCCGCTCGCCCCCAGACAAGTCCCGAATATATGTCCACTGGCTGGGGCCGGTGAACAAGAACTGTTCCAACATCTTACCAACCGAAATCATCTCTCCTGAGGCCGTCTTCACCGCCTCGCGGATTCCCCGGGCATATTCCAGCACCCGCTTATTCTCATCCAACTCGCCTGCCTGCTGACGATAATAGCCAATCTTAACGGTCTCACCCCGCTGAACATCTCCCGACTCAGGAGGGACCAAGCCAGCAATTACGTCCAGGAGCGAGCTCTTGCCGCTGCCGTTGGGCCCGACAATGCCAATCCTGTCCCGGGGCAGCAATGTATAACTAAACTCACGAACCAGCTGTTTGCCACCCCGACAGATGCTGATGTCTGCCAGCTCAATAACCTTTTTACCGAGGCGGCTGCTGGCAATGTCCAGCTCGACCGCAGATTTATCGGCTAGAAAGGTCTGATCCTTCAATTCCTGATACCTGTCCTTGCGGGTTTTTTCCTTGGTAGAACGGGCCTTGGCGCCCTGAAGCATCCAGGTAAGTTCCCGTTTGAGGGCTGCCCGGTGCTTACGCAGCGCCGCCTGCTGCTTTTCTGCCCACTCGGCCTTCTGTTCCAAAAACCGTTGATACCCGCCGGAGCAGTCTAAAAATCCGCCCCGGTCCAACTCAAGAATCCGATTCGATACCCGACTCAACAACCAGCGGTCGTGGGTAATCATCAAAAGCGCCCCGGTGCGCTTTTGCAGAAAATCCTCCAGCCAGAGAATCGCGCCGGTATCTAGATGGTTGGTCGGTTCGTCCAAAACCAGTAAATCGCAGGGGGTAATCAGGGCCCGGGCCAGCGCCACCCGCTTGCGCTCCCCGCCGGACAAAGAAGATATTTCCCGGGAAAAATCCTCGATACCTAACCGGGTCAGGGCCGCCTTGGCGCTGCTCTCCACCTGCCAGGCATTGAGATTGTCCAGCTGAATGTTAAGACGAGCTAGTTCAGGGGCAAGTTCCTCTTGGCCCGTCTCAACTTGTGCTGTTAAAGAGTGATAGCGACACAAGGCCTGCAGAGCTGGGTCCTCTCCCCGGAATACTTCCTGGATGATGGTGCTATCGGAATCAAACTCCGGAAACTGGGGTAGATAATGGACCCGGACCTCGCCACCGAGTACAATCTCACCCGAGTCGGGTTGCATATTGCCGGCAACAATTCCGGCTAGCGTAGACTTTCCCGAGCCATTGCTGCCAATCAGGCCAATCTTGTCCCCGGAGGATATACCAAAACTAACCCCTTGGAAAAGGGGTTGGTCGCTGTATGCTTTGCTTATATTTTCTGCATTCAAAACATGCACTATTACTCACCTACCTAGAACAGTTATCGGACGGTTCTCCCGGAGCAGCGGGACGGTTCTCGTGCTCCCAAATTGACGCAACCTAATCATCCAGAATATGACATCATCATTCTGCCTCAATATCCAAATCAGGTTTAGTGAACATCAGTGCCAATTGCAACCCGGAGGCAACATATCCATAAATAAAAATCCCGACAAAAACCACCACCGGATGCCAGATGCCATTGAAGATTAAGCCAAAAATAAAATTGCTCACCAGGATAGTTATAATCACCCCTGCTAGATGGTGGGACCGGTTTGCGAAGTGCTCGCGACTGCGAGTAAAGGCGTCAATGACCCCCATGTCCTCAGAAACAATTGTAAACTCCCAATATATATAACGAATCCTCAAGATTACAAACACGACTAGGAACAAAAGAACGCCCAGTATCGAAAGAACTAAGGCAGATACCAACCCTCCGATAAATATAAAGGCCAGGATCAAAAGCCGCAGGCCCAAAAAGCGCGGCCAATAGCGACCAGCATAGGCGAAGAACTGTCCTGAGGACACCGATTGCCTGCGGACGACGTCGTAAAGCAAACCAACAAACCCCGCCTCTACAAAAGCAGAGAAAATCATAAATACTGCAAACAACAACAGGGCCGGACCCATGATACCTAGTCCCTCATCCAGATTAAAAACTAACCCGTTCATCATTACATAATGTTCCAAAATATCGG
The DNA here is from genome assembly GCA_009711825.1 of Bacillota bacterium. Taxonomy (NCBI): domain Bacteria; kingdom Bacillati; phylum Bacillota; species Bacillota bacterium. Next base: position 34,006 of record VEMY01000040.1, read on the forward strand.
CGATGGAAAGCAGCCCCACATTAACTGAAAACTTGAAGGTAAAAGCCGCCTCGCCGACAAAACCGACAGTAGCAAGGCCCATCAGAAAAGATATCAGATCCATAACAACCGGAACGATAAAAAGTCCCAAATTCCGTGTCAGTGTAGAAAAACCGCGTTCTACGTATTCCAACCCCCTGTTTATTTGTTTGGAGCACAGGGACGGTTCTCGTGCTCCCAATCTCGACACGCCTGTGCCCCAAGACGCTCTAGTGTTTTTGCGCATGAATCTGCCAATAAGAACTAAATTGCTTGCTTCCTTCATTTAGCCAATAATGCTCTTCCTTGTCTCGGTCAACTATCGAAAACCCTGTTAACAGTTCGTCCAAGTTTTGCTTCCGTCCTTGTCCTCCGCTACTGCTTCTTGCGCGAATAAACAGCTGTGCGCAATTCAGTCTTGTATGCTTCCAGCTCCGGAACCGCATGCTCCTCAGCTTGCAGGATAGCCTGCTCGATGTCGTAGGGCACTCTACAAAAGTGGGTCGAAAAAGCGGCGGACTGCTGGCTCTCGTATTCGCCTTCCAAAATAACATACGATGCCATTGTCAGGTCAAGCGGGTTACCGACACTGCCAGCATTGAATAAAATCTTCCCCTGCACATTTTGTATGTAAGCCCAATGGATATCGCCATATCCAGCTATATCTGATACTCCCTGATACTTCTGGGGCCCCGCCAGTGTTGGCTCAGCAAACATATTCTCCCGTTCACTCAACTCACTGGTCGGGTGGATGCGTTTAAATACATCCAAGGGGTGGGCGTGAAACAATCGTACCAGCTTGCCGCTCAAGTAGAACTCGGTATACTCCGGCAGCTTGCGGAGATACTCCAACCCCGTGGTCCCCAGCTGCCGTCTGAAATAATCAATTCCACTGCTGCTCTGGTCGGTATTGGCGAGGAATTTATCCCAGTTCCCAACTACGATCTCGTCACATTTGGCGTGGCAGAGCTCAATCGCTTCCATTGTGCTTGGGCCCTTACCCACCAGATCCCCCAGGCAAATTATCCTGGAGACATCTTTTACTTCAATGTCCGCCAACACCGCTTCTAGTGCAGGCATATTTCCATGGATATCCGAAATCACTGCTATTTTCATAGGCCACTCCTTTTCTAATACTGGTACAGAGACAGGAGCCAAATAACCGTCCGTACTACCCAAGCTCCGCTGTCAAGCAACGGTGCCATTGTTCGTCACTCTGAGTATACACGCTTAAGGACTTGGCCCTTAATGGCAGAGGCTGCTTGCCGAATTGGGCAAAGTAAGTAGCAATTATCTCTTTGTTCTGTGGCTCCGGGTTACCCAGGGCCACTGTCATATGAAAAACTGGAAACCCTGTTTGAGGGCGAAACTCTGGAAATACGCGGTACAGACGTTGCGTTAGCTCTTCTATCGGAGCCAGCGGCGAAGGTGTCAGATACAAGACATTTGTGGTGGGAAAACTGGATATAGGGTTGGCCACAAACTCAAATCTGGATGTTTCCCGAGCAATACGTTTTAACTTGTTTGCCTCATCAACAGCTGGCAATGGAAAGCTATCCAAAAGAGTGACATGAAAAGGAATATCCCTGCCAGAATGGTTTATGTACTGCCTGCGAAAGCGCTCCAACCCCTGAATACCATGTTCCGGGATTAAACAAAGTACGCTGCGTTGGTGAGTTCCCATGCGTTAAGCCCCCTTTGGGATATACCATTATTATGACAATAGTTCGGGGTATGCACAATACCCCGGCCAAGCGGGGTATTTGCGATTGGGATAGAACTATTCTGCGCTGACGACCCGTCCCTGCAAGATCACGGGACCTACCCGAACTCCATTCAATTGCGGCCGGATAAAAGCATTGATAGTTGGCAGCGTACCGCCAAAGGTCAGCAGGGTAGAGCCAGCCCAAACTGCTTCATCCGGTGTCGGCAAGAGCACTATTTCTTCCTGGGGAGCAGACTCGCCAGGGATCTCGAGAGTTGCCACATACTGATCAAAGGGACCAAAGGTATCGGGATCAGGCAAATTAATCGCAACAAGTGTTACCCTCTGAAGCGGGGGCTCAAAAATAGTAATCTCAAAGATTGATACTCCAGAGATAAACAATTGACTGGCCGGACCCACGGGTTCGAGAACATTGGTTGTGATAAAAGGAGTCGGCTCACAACAATTCATTTGTTCCATAATTTACACCTCCACAAGCATAATATTGTCGATGGAGGATTGATGGACTGGGCTTAGTGCCCGCCCAAGCCCAAAGATAAAGCCCCCAGCGGGCTGAGGGCTAAACAAACTCTTGCAAGCGTGGACTAGAAAATACCGGCGCCCACCCAGGTGGTGCTCCATAAGGTAATCATAATCAGAAAGTAACCGATAGCAATACCAGCCACCACCAGGGAATTGCGTATCCGCCTTTCAGAACTGGAGAAATCGCGAATCAGTATATACAATCTGGCGACCATTAAGTAGCAAGCAAAAATAGCAAATAAAAACACGAAAAGCCAAAGCCACACTGCCATCCCTCCCCTAATTCATTATAACTTATTAGACAGTTTATGTTACCTATCCTGCAGCAATAAACAATGTAATTATTTTGACACACTAAATCTATAGTCGTCAGTCAATAATCTCGGAACGCCTAGGCATTAGATGTTTACAGTTGCGTTACCAGCTTGTGCCCGGCAAAGGTATGTGTTAGAATTAGCCGTGATTATGGAGGGATTTCCTATGCTGTACGTTAAACAATGCAAATTGACCTTAACAGCCAGCTCCGTACAACTATATACGATGAAGCGTTGTGTGGAGCTTAATCAGGGAACCCCGGGTTTCCAATATTCATCGGCTTATAGTCTGTAGAGAGTGTAGCATAGCTACGCTTAGTTTCCTATGACTATTGGCTGTTGAAAACGGATTAACGAGCCATGGGCAATGCTTTGTCCCATGGCTCTTTGTTTTTGACAGTCTGTTATCCATAGACACCAAAGCAGAGGGCCGGCATCAACTGATGCTGCTACTCTGCTTTTTTATTCAGGAAGGAGAATTTACATGAGCTTACTAGAGGTAAAAGATTTATCACATCGTTATGGAGATAAAATGCTATACAAAGATGCCGCCCTTGAGCTGTACAAAGGCGAACACATGGGCATGGTGGGACAGAACGGCGCAGGCAAAAGCACTCTAATAAACATTCTGATTGGGGACGTGATCCCGGATAATGGGTCAGTCAAATGGCAGTCAGGCGTTAGGATAGGCCATTTGGACCAATATGCTGTAATCGATGGTGACATAACTGTATCCCAATACCTTCACTCAGCATTTGCAGATCTGTATGCCATCCAAAGAAAGTTGGACGCTGTCTATAAGGAGATTGCAGACACCGGTGATGAGAGCCAGTTGCGCCAGGCGGCCATTTACCAGGAACAGCTTGAGAGCCGAGATTTCTACGCCATCGAGGGCAAGATCAACCAGGTTGTCCTTGGTCTTGGCATTGATGCAATTGGCGTTGAGCGACCGCTGCAAAAGCTAAGCGGCGGCCAACGGGCCAAGATTATCCTGGCCAAACTGCTGCTGGAAGCTCCCGATGTCCTGCTCTTGGATGAGCCGGTTAATTTCCTGGACAAAGAACATGTGGACTGGCTGGCCGAATTTTTAAAGTCCTTTAGTGGCGCTTTCATCGTCATTTCCCATGACCACGCCTTTCTCGAATCCGTCTGTACCTGCATCTGCGACATTGAGTTCACGACGATTAAAAAATACTGTGGCACCTATTCAGATTTCCAACGCCAAAAACAACATTTGCGCAAGGAATACATGCGTCAATATGCCGCCCAACAGAAAATGATCACCAGAACAGAAGACTATATCCGCAGGAACATCGCCGGCATAAAGAGTAAAAACGCCCGGGGGCGCCGCAAACAGCTGGATAGAATGGAACGCATTGCGCCGCCAAACTTTCAGCAAAAGCCAAGCATCAAATTCCGAGAGCTGCCCATCGCCCCCCAGGCGGCGCTTAAAGTAAATAACCTTGAGGTCGGCTACAATTCCGCCCTGCTGCCGAAACTGAATTTCTCGGTGGCAGGTGGCAAGAAGCTGGTGATTACCGGCTTTAACGGTATAGGCAAATCTACGTTGCTGAAAACCCTGATTGACGAAATCCCGGCTATCTCGGGAGGCTTCAACTTCTCCCCGCAGGCAAAAGTCGGGTATAACGCCCAGGAATTGAGCTGGGCGAACCCGCAGATGACGCCGCTCCAGATTGTCCTCCACCAATACCCTGACCTGACACAAAAGGAAATTCGCCGCCAGCTCGCCCAATGTGGCGTCAAAGATGACCATGTCACCCAGGCAATTTCCACCTTGAGCGGTGGAGAACAGACAAAGGTAAAGCTCTGCCTCCTGCTTCTTACCCCCTTTAACTTCTTAATCCTCGACGAGCCAACCAACCACTTAGACCAGGAAGCGAAGCAAGCACTGCAAACCGCCCTTGCCCAGTTTAGCGGCAGCGTCATCCTCGTTTGCCACGAGGAGTCGTTCTACAAATCCTGGGCAGACAACGCTTTGGATATTGCCGAATGCGTTAAAAACCCTGAAAGAATGTCCAGTTGATAAAATGAGAGCCAACGGAAGTGCCGCTCGTGCATTTCGTTGGCTCTCTTTTAGTTATCTACCCCGGGATGCCAGTTTCACAGGGCACGCCTACCTGGCACTTCCCGCAACCATAGCGGGGAGCAAAACGCTCTTTTACCACGTCGAGAAAATCGCAGCAGATAGTATGATCCTTACCCTCATCAAATGAGATTGCGCCAACCGGGCACTGCCTTATGCATCCGCCGCATAGAGTGCAATACTCATAAACATCCTCATACTTACGCTCAGTCGGGCTTAAGGCCAGCTCGGTTATCACGCTGCCAAAGCGGCCGGCCATGCCCTTTTCGGTTATCAGTCCCCGGGACAGGCCGAAGGTGCCCAGGCCACAGACAAAAGCCACATGCCTTTCCGACCAGTTGGAGGTAAACGAATATTTATCATTGTCATCGGGTTTCTGTTTGGACCAAATCCGCTCATCAAGGGGCGGGGCGATGCTGGCGAAGCCGGCAGCAATCAGCTCATCCTGCAGAAACTTAGTAAGCTTGTTTAGCACTTTCTGTCCTTCAATGCGCCCGTGCAACCACTCCCCGGACGGCCACCGCATCTCACTGCGGTTGCTATTCCGGACAGCATCCGTATATGGCAGAAAGAATGATATTACAGTTCTCGCCTCAGGCAGCCAGTCCTGCGGCAGCATGAAATGATCACCAACCGCGTCCTCTTTCTTCAATAAAACAAAATGCTCATCCTGGGCCACGCCAAACCCGAAGAGGGGCGCCTCATAAATCCGCATTCCCGCCATCCTATCCTCAATGGCGATTTCCGGTTTAAGATAATTGTCCTCACAATTCTCCAGGAAATTACAGGCCTTCTGAATCAGCGCTTGCTTATTCAATTTATCCCCTCCCAGTGTTAAAGTTAACCTACATATGTTACAGCTCATTTCCCCACGATGCCAACGTACACAACTCATCATTCCATACGTTATAATTATTTTACTACAAAACCAAACCGGACTCCAACTGGCGCGTATTACTTAAGGGAAGGGGGGGAGCGCTCTGGAGGACTCAACATTGATTCGTCGCTGTCAGACCGGTCAACTCAAGATGCTGGAAGTTTTAATCCAGAGGTACAAGGATCCCCTTTACCATTTCTGCCTGCACCTGTGCAAAGGGAAAAGCGCTGCCGACGACCTCTTCCAGGATACCTGGGTCCGGGTCCTGGCCAATATCCAGCGCCTGGACCCCGACCGCCCCTTTAAGACCTGGCTATTTACCGTCGCCGCCAACCTCTACAAAGACCGGTGGCGAAAACGCAAGCGCTGGCTGGAAATGGTCAAGGACTACCATATTGCCGATGTATTGGAACAACAACTTGCCAACTTGGTAGCAGATACCCCCGCCCCCGACCAGGACATCCTCGACTATGAACAGGCAAGCGAGTTACGCCGCTGCTTGGAAACACTGTCAGATAACCTGCGCATCCCTGTAATCCTGTATTATTTCCAGGAACTCACTGTTCAGGAAATCTCGCAAGTCCTGGGCATTCCACCGGGGACAGTAAAAACCAGACTGCATAGCGCCCGAGGTAAACTCAAAACCCTACTGGAGGTGACGTGATGAAGAAAAACCTGGACGAATTGTTATATGCCTATGGAAAAGCGACCCGGTTTTCACCACCGGATGAGCTCATCGAGCGCACCACCAGCAGATTGAGGAAACGAAAATCGCTGAAACTCTGGCTGCTATTGGCCGCGGCCCTAGGCCTCCCCTTACTCTATGCGCCGTTTGTTATACTGATAGTTGTGCCAATGCCAACGCCCCAGTTGCTGCTGTTTATCTCCGCAACCACCACATTCTATAACGCTTTGATTGCTGTAATGTGGTTGACCCGAACCCAGCTTAGTAAATTAGCCAAGGAGGTTTTATAATGGGAGCCCCATTCGGACTCTTTAACTTTGTCTTCTTTTCCATGTTCATCCTGATTCCGCTGCTAATCGGCATTTTTGTCTGGCGAGATGCCGGGCGCCGGGGTATGAACCAACTGCTTTGGACCCTGGTGGCCGCGCTGATTCCCTACTTGTTGGGCCTGATTGTCTACTTAATCGTTGCTTCTCAATACAATCCGCTGACGAAATGCCCCGGGTGCAGAAACAAGGTTGAACAGGAATTCCAAATCTGTCCCCACTGCGGTTACCAGCTCCAGGAAGCCTGCCCCCAGTGCAATAAACCTGTTTCCCCGGACTGGAATCTCTGTCCCAGCTGCGGTAAACATCTGCGGGAGAACTTGTAACTGGTCCACCAAGTTTGTTTCTGCTTTATCGAAATATCCCCCGACGCCTGCCGGGGGATATTTTTATGTCAGTAATACAGCTCAAGATTTGCTTTCAAACATACTTCATACACGCTGATAAATCATAAAATCTCTGCCCGAGCAAACAATAGTTATAGTTTACGTGGGGGTGATAGTGATGGCAAACACCGTCCTAATAATCGGCGCCGGCATTGGTGGACTTGCTACTGCAGTAAGACTGCTGAGCAAAGGATATAATGTGAAAATTTTTGAGAAGGAAAGCAAAGTTGGCGGCAAGACGAATCAGATTGTTCACGCCCCCTTCACCTTTGACCTCACAGCTTCCATCCTGATGAACCGGGATATTTATGAAGAAGTCTTCCATGACGCTGGTTTAAATCCGCAGGAATATCTGGAGTTCAGCAGAATTGAGCCCACTTACCGCTGCTTTTTTCCTGACGGAGACCGGCTTGACATCTCCCGGGATATCGCAGAATTGACCAAGACCCTGGAATCAATTGCTCAGCAGGACGCAGTTGGCTACTTGAAGTTATTCGCCGAGGTTTACCAGCGGTATGTAATCGCCAATGAACACTTTCTGCGCAAGACCTTTGAAAAACCGATAGATTTCATCAAGCCGTCAACGGTAGCCAATGCCTTAAAGACTAAATCTTTGTCGACCTCTGCTAAACTCATTGCCAAATACATTAAAGACCCCAAGCTTCGCAAATTCCTGGCCTATCAGGCCCTGTATGTGGGGATTTCCCCCTTTGAGGGGCCCGGCACCTATACCTTTGTGCCGGTTATCGCCCAACTCTATGGCCTCTGGCATTTGCGGGGAGGATTCTATACATACATCAGGGCCCTGGAAAAAGCGATTGACCACTTGGGCGGCGAAATTATCCCCAAATCTGCCGTTGATGAAATATTAATTTCCGATTACCGGGCGGTGGGAATCAAAGTCCATGGCGAAACAGTCCATGGCGATATCATTATCAGCAATGCCGACTTCCCCTACACAGTGAGCAGTCTGATAAAAAACAAAGCTCATCAAGGAGAGCACACAGCTGACAAGCTGAAGAGCATGCAATATACCTGCTCGGCGTTTATTCTTTATCTGGGCCTGAAGAAACAATATCCAGAGCTTTCTGTCCATAATCTCTACCTAAATGAGAATTTCAAGGAAAATATTGAGCAGGCTTTTCGCGGCCAAATACCCACAGAGCCCTCCTTCTATATCTATTGTCCCTCGCGGATAGACAACACCATGGCCACAGAAGGAGAATGCTTGAGCGCCGTCGTGCGCGTGCCCAATTTAACAGCCAATAATATTACCTGGGGCCAAGATACAATCAGCACCATCAGAAACAGAATTCTCTCCGCGCTGAAAAGCATCCCCGGACTCGCGGACATTGAAGATAATATAAGTTTTGAGAGCCAGCTGACCCCGAAAGACCTGAAGCAGCGGTTCAACTCCTATGCCGGTGCCGCCTTTGGCCTCAGCCCCACATTAACACAGACCAACTACTTTCGCCCCCATCTCCAGTCGGATGCGGTCAACAACCTTTATTTTACAGGTCAGTCCGTGCACCCCGGTCCTGGTGCATCCCTGGTCCTGCTTTCAAGCAAGCTTGTCGTTGAAAAAATCCTCGCCAAACGCTAAGCATGAACATCAGTTGAGACGGATTTAAACGCTGTAGCGCAACAATAAAAGCGGGGTATATGCCCCGCCTTTATGTTGCTTAATTTTGGCTAATGTTACTTGCAATAATCTAACGATCCTGTTCCAGGACTCTGACCTGGATTGGCTCCAAGCCGGCTTCAATCCGCTCCCGCATCTGTTCATACTGGGGCGGCAATACAAGTTCCCCGCCCAAGCCCTCTAGAGGTTCGTCGATTGTGAAGCCTGGCCCATCGGTGGCAATCTCATAAAGGATTCCCCCCGCTTCGCGGAAGTAGATGGAGCGGAAGTACTGGCGGTCAATCACCGGCGTCGGTCGAAAGCCGTAGTCCTCCACCGCCACTCTCCAATCACTCTGTTCCTCTTCATCCCTTGTCCGCCAGGCAATATGGTGGATTGTACCGGCGCCGCCACTACCCCGGTCCTTCGCGCCGGTGTAGACGTCAACAATATTGCCATACTCTCCCAAGGAACGGAAACGGACATACTCCCTATCCTCACCTATGCGCTCAAAACCCAACAACTCTTCCAGCGCCACCATTGTATTCTCAGGTTTGAGACTAAAGAGAACGGCGCCGCCAAACCCCTTGATTGCATGCTCGGAAGGAACGCCACCAAATGTCCAGTTACTATTGGGGATATCGTCCCTCTCGACCAGCTCCAATTGTAAACCATCCCAGTCCCGAAACCTGAGATAAGTCTCGCCAAAGCGTTCGCTGCGCTCAAAGGGAATCCCGAATTTAGCAAACCGCTGCTCCCAGAAGGGTAATGACCCTGCTGGCACGGCGAAAGTTGTAAAGCCAACCTGACCGGCACCCACCTCTCCCCGCTGATTATCATTGGACAGGAAGAATGTCATGGCGGTGCCGGGACTGCCCGCTTCATTGCCAAAGTACAAGTGATAAATCTCCGGCGCATCAAAATTGACCGTCCGTTTGATCATGCGTAAACCCAATATCCCTGCATAGAAGTCCACGTTCGCCTGGGGGTTACCCGCAAAGGCAGTAATGTGGTGAATGCCTGCGGATTGCCGTTTCATTAAAATAACCTCCTGTTAATTAGCTTTGGCCGCGTGTCCCAGCTTCTTTAACAGTTCTATTGTTTTAGCCTGTTCTACCGGGGAAAGTCCGGCCGTTATCTGCTGAACCGCTGCCTGGTGCTGGGGAAAAATGTCCTCAAACCGAGCTTGCCCCTCAGGGGTCAGCTCGGCATAAGTCACCCGTCTGTCTTCTGGGCAGGCAACCCGTCGCACCAGTCCCTTCTTTTCCAACTTATCCACTGTGTAGGTGATATTGCCACTGGTCATGAGCACCTTATCTCCAATCATCTGCATGGGAATGGTTCCTTTGTGGTACAAAAGCTCCAATACACTAAACTCCATGACTGCTAGTCCGTAACCCTTAATGTCTTTTTCCACCTGTGCCATCACAGACTTATATGACCGGGACAGGACTATAAGCAATTTCAGAGCCAAATCGCCCCCTTGCATATAGCACCTCCATTACTTTAACCTTAAGTATCTTTAGCTTAAGATAATTATACAACAAAAAGCCTTTATTCAAATACATCAATAAAGGGGTGCGGTGAGCAGGTCACTTACATGTCTATAATGTATTGTCCTGATTCCTCATGAAGCTGCTTATAAACATCCCTTCGATGACTGATTTTAACGATAATCACAACACGCTCTTCATCCATAATCTCATAGATAATCCGGTAGCTTCCCTGCCGGAGACGATATCGCTCCTGGGTTGATAGTTTTTCACTGCCAGGCGGTCTCGGCTCAGATTTCAGCTTATCTATACGCCTGACAATGTGCTCCACATCTTTAACAGGAAGATTGCGCAGGTCCTTGGCAACAGATTTTTTAACCCGAAGCTCATAACTTGCCATTTGCTTTCAGGTCTTCCAGGACTTCCTCGTAACTGATTGTTGGCTCGAGAACCCGTTCCTCAAACGCAGCCAAATCAGCCATATCTTCACGGAGCATATCCCTAACCGCGTTATTAACTAACTCTGACACCGAGCATTGAGTAGAAGCCGCTTTCAACCGAAGCGCCGCATGAATCTCCGGAGCAAAGTAGATTGTGGAACGCTTTACAGGTTTGCTCAACATAATCCCCCCTCAAGAACACCATAACACTATGACGTTTCAGCGTCAAGTCACCATCGCCCATCTTGACAAGCATCACACATATCAGTATCATGAAGACAAACACAATACCTCGCTCCGAGTCTACATTTCTAAGGGAAACTATGAAACGTAGACCGATAGGGTATCGTTGGAAACGGCGCTGCCTCCCGGATTTGGAAAGGAGTCGTACATACAAGCCGCTTTGCTTCTTGCTAGTTACATGTATGTCAAGCGCAGACTCTGTTCCAGGGTCTGATTTTTGTTTCAGGGAGCTCTATAGTGACGGGGATTGTGAGCTAAAGTACAACATCAGGGAGAGTGGAAAATGAAACTAACTAGTAAGTGGGCTCTGTTGACGATTGTCCTTGTCCTTACACTCGGCCTAGCAGCCTGCGGAGGCACTGGCGGGGAAGTGCCCGGCGACGATTATACTAGCGAGGACAATGTAGTCGTCATCGAATGCGAGGAAGCCGGAGAAATTGAGCTGTCTGTAGCAGACTTCATGGACCTTGAAGCTGTATCCGAAGAGATCGTCCGCCTGGACGATAATGGTGATGTTGAAGAGCAGTACTCAATCAAAGGAGTCCTATTGGAAACTGTACTGGCTCACCTGGAAATCGGTATTGGTGACCTGGGTACCGTGCGTTTTACCGCCGGCGATGGTTACTCAGTTGAAGTCCCCAATAATATAGTCGCTGGTGGCAAGATTATCCTTGCCTACGAGATTGATGGAGAACCCTTGCACGAAAACACCGGCCCAATTCGGATCTTTATACCCGACGAAGAAAGTATGTACTGGGTGCGGAACACTGTGAAAATAAATCTCAACCGGGGCGAGTCCGGCGGCAGCCAGGATCCTAGCGGGGAAATCGGCGTATTGGAGCAAATAATTTTCTTTGAAACCCTGCTCCCAGAATTGGAAGTACTTGACTATATCGCTGAAGCCGATGCAAAGGCTGTTAAAACAGAAGCGGTGTTTGCAGATGTACAAGCTGGTAGTCTCGTCCAAATGCTGGCCAGTGACGGATTCGAGAAAAACGAGGAATTTGCTACAGCCATCGAACAATATGTTGTTGTTGAAGGCGAAAACACCCCTGCCTTCCGGGGCCCTGACCTTCCCCGGGGCATGCATGTCCGTGACTTAGTATGGATGGGCAGTGGCGACACAGGATTCCTCTTTGTCAAAAACGGACTGGAATACTTCGATGAGGCAGAAGTCGATGGCGACAAAGGTATAAGCTTAAAGGACATTGCGGATAAGTTCAGCCTTAAGGAAGCCGACACCTATATCCTCGAGTCTGATGATGGTTATAGTGTCGAGATAAGCTATGAAGAACTGGAAGCAGGAATCGTCTTTTTCCGGGACAGTGGCGAAATATCTTCAGCCTTTGAGGGTCTTCCCAAAAATACAGCGGTAAAAGGCCTGTTGTCAATCCGCGTTGCAGACTAAACTAGCAATTAGATGCCAGAGGGGGCAATGAAATGTGTGCATTGAATTGCAGGATATTACTATCTAAGCTTCTAATTTTCTCCCTACTGGGAATGACCCTGGGTGCGCTGCTTCTGGGCTGTGATACAGAAACCGAGTTTTCCTCCGGGCTCCCCCTGGAAGTCCTGGGTGATGTAGAAAGCCCACTCAGCATTAACAGTTTGAGTGAAGCGCCAGATACCCTGAAGCTAGATTACCGGGAGCAAACGATTGAGGTGACCCCCCTGGAGCAACTCGTTCTTGAGGCTGAACCCCATGGGCAAGAATTTGAAATCCTCTTTACTGCCCATGATGGATTCAGCGTCCTAATTAGCAATGATAACATCTCGGAAAGCTACTTGGCCTTAAATAAAGAAAATGGCTGGGAGGCGATTAATCTCAACCATCCGGTAAGCAGCAATATCAAGAACATCAAGGAGATTGTTATCGTCTCCCATGATTTGCCCATAAACAGTCAATTTCACATCATTGAACCCGGGAGAAATATCTCAAGCCTCTCGGTGGGTGAACTGTATAAGAACGGATACACAGTAATCCCCAGCGAGCGTGGAACAGCGTCCGTGGATTATGAGGGTGAAGAACTACTGGCCACATCCTTCTACCGGCGCAAAGTAATAGATATCGAAAGCTATGTCAACCTGGCCGGCCGCGATTCCATCGCTGTTGTCGGCGAAAAGGGAGAAATGGAGCCATTGCGCCAGGACGGGAGCTTCGTCCTAAACAAGAACAGCCTCGATTACATGGTTGGTAGTGAGGTTATCATCTCCCGGACCATTGGGATTGTCCTCAATCCTCCCGACAGAGTTATCACCAGTGTCTATCAAGATGCCAAAGACTCTCTTGACCAAGGAGTACCGATTCTTGTGATTATGGTTGACGGGCTTGGCCATCATCAATATCAGTATGCCAGTGGACTTGGCTACACTCCCTTCCTAGACACATTGCCGAAACCGGAAATTGCGATGTCCGCATATCCTTCAGTTACCCCGGTTAACATGGCGGCCTCGCTGAGCGGTGAATTGCCAGATGTCAATGGCGTTTATAGGAGAGGCATCAGGCAGTTGAAAGTGCCAACGATATTTGCCTACTCTAACGAGCAAGGGAAGTCTTCTTCCGCAGTTATTGGCCCAATCGGCACAATTGAGTTGGAGATTGGCCCGATCTACTCGGTGGACCGGAACGAAGACGGCAGCACTGACGATGATAAGACGGTAAACGCACTGGAAATTATCGCTGACGGACACGATTTTCTGTACGTCCACTTCAAAGACGTGGACAGCACCGGTCATGAGTACGGTGACCTCCATGAAAATACCCTTGAGGCCATTCGAGGCAATGATGAGTACATCCAGCAGCTGGTCAGCAACTGGCAAGGCAGGGTTCTCATCTACTCTGACCACGGGATGTATGCGACAAAAACCGGAGGCGACCACGGGGCCCTGGTCACCGAGAGCATGTTCACCCCTTACTGGCTGTTTGACACAGACAAATAATTTAAAAGACCTGAAGGGCACACCTTCAGGTCTTTGTATTCCTTCTTATTAGTCGAAGGCCAAATCAATTCCTACCTGAATCAGATTTCAATGGGTTTATCACAACAAACTGGACAACAGCCTGTCATAGATTAGATGAATTGACATGATCATCAAACTGTATATCTGGTGTGCCAGCTATTAGGGAAAGAAAGCTGATTGCCATAAATATAACGAATAAGCTGACCATGGTGCTGAACCTCGTGCTCCAATAGCGAGATAACAAACTTCAACTTTTTCTCACTGAGTTCCTCTGTGCCAAGGTATTCCAGGAGCTTGTCAGCACTCCTATTCAGGCTTTCCATAACCAAGTCTTTAGAAGTTGTTTCCCGCAATGAGCAGGTGAAGCCCTCCCATTGTCCGCTTACTATCGCCCTGCTGTAGCTTTCTCTAGCGCCAATAATGCACCAGAGCTGCTGGCCGATGGTATTAGATGGCAGATTGCCCAATCTCAGTTTAAGGTTATCTTCGGATAAATGCTGAACCAGGTCAGCCGTAAGGGTAAATACATCCCGCAGTCGCTGAGTTAAGATTTGCATCAGGTTCTCTCCTTTCTCCTATTCACCATTGGCTCCTGCCACTGTATTGGGATACCGGCCTCGCTCATCATGCAGTTCAAATAGCCCACATGGTGCTGGATATGCCGAATCTGGCTGAGGATAATGTCCAGATTAGTGACTTTGTCATAAAACCAGTATGGCTCTAACAGCTTACCCTCGATAGCACAAAAGAAAGCGTCTGCCCGCTCCCGCACTTCTTCGGCGAATTAAAGCACTTCTTCTTTTGTCAGACAGTCAGCGGGAATAGTCTTTAGCTCAGCAACTGCCTCTCCCAGCCGAGGTTCCTGAAATGGCGAACCCATCGGCCGAAACCAAACCCAGGAACCGGCCAAGGTATGGTAGATAATCTGCCAAGGGGGAGGCCCCTGGCTTTTTTCGTCCCAGAGTTGATCGGGGCAAAGCTCAACTATCCTTATAAGCATGTCCAGACAAGGTACATAATGGTGCTTCTGAATCAGTCGGATTTCATTCATCTTGTTGCTCCTCTCCATTATGGTCTTTTCAGATAATCTAATAACCCTTTCCTGCTTGGGGTAGCTCATCAAATCAGTATAGATTACAATGTTTTGAGTATATTTTCGGCCCGTGATTCAAGCTCGGGTAAAGCATTAAGAGGAAAGTATTTTAACTCCAAGCTTTCATCATCAATGGGAGCTAGCACCCCGCTTACTTTAGATGCCTCAAAGAGAACAATCACTGTATGGACCTGGTCGCCATTGGGGTATACAAAGAAAAACTCGGGACCTGAGAAGACGTTTACGAGCTTTAACTCTCCTGCTCTCAGGCCAGTCTCTTCGATTAGCTCCCGCCGGGCTGCTTGCTCCAAGCTTTCTCCCAGCTCCAAGCTACCGCCAGGAAGTCCCCAGGTTCCCGTGTCAGATCTGCGTTGGAGAAGGATTTCTTCCAGATTTCTGACTAATATTGTGGCTCCAACGATAATTATTGGCCGATTGCCAATAAGGCTGCGTAGTTCCTTAATGTAGTCACTCATTGTATTCCTCCCAAAGCTTCTCAGGATAAATTGCTTCGAAATAGCAATCCAATTCATAAATTAAAATTAACCTAATTAATATATTCTGTTTGAATATAAAAACACCTCTAAGCAAAAAAGTACCCCTGGATTGAAAAATTATCTCTTCCTTACGGGGTTTAACCCCTCCTGTTACTGGGGGAGGGGAGAAATCTATTGACCGTCCGCGAGCGGAGCATCGAGCCAGCTAATTGTTAAACCGGCTGCATCATGATCTGTTCCGTTACATCAATGTTAAATGCACTAAATATTCCCCACTCGCTTGAAAAGGCATGGTATATTGACAAGGGGGCGCTTTCGGAACTTTTTGACATGAAATTTTATGCTCCCTCAAGACATGTCATTAGTATTTAGAGATGGTAATGCATTCAAAGTACATTTCAAGCATGGGAGATGATTCAATGATCCGAGACTACACCAATAAAGATGTTGAAGCAATAATAAAGCTCTTCGATTTACATACTAAACTTACAGAAGCTGAAGCAGAATCGAAGCGAAAAGAATTAGAGGCTGGTGCAAAAGTTCTAGTTTATCAGGACGACGATGAAGTTAAAGGAATCTGTTCTCTTACCTTTTGGAATCACCCGGAATTAGGCAGCTGCGCAGAAATTATCATGTCCGCGGAAGCTGGACCCGGCTTCAAAGAGCGGGCTGAAGCATTATGGGAACATGCTCAGGCTCCTTTAAAAGAAAAGGCAGTAGTTTATCTGATTACCAATTATAATCAAAGCCAGGTCCATTGGCAGGAATTTTACTCGGATAAAGGACTTGAGAAGTGGTTCAGCCTTCATGGGATGATTTATAAAGGCGAAGCATTCGCAGAAACGAATTTAACAGTACGAAATTATGAGGCAAGTGATTTTGACACATATCATACCATTATGGGCGAGTGCTTTAGCCCAATGAGAGAAGCTAATGATATCAAGCCTTATAATACCTTCAAAGACGTGACCCCTGAGAAAGCTGAAAAGATGAAAAAAGCAGCGCTGGAAATGAAAGATAATATATACATGTTTTATGATGATGAGAAATTTGTGGGGTCTTCAATGCTTCAGGACGAAGAAATTGATGATTTATTTGTTGTGCCTGATTATCAGGGTCAGGGCTATGGCAGAAAGATTATGGAAGCCACTTTAAACCTGGCAATGCAAAAAAACCTTGCTAAAATTACTTTGGGAGTAGTCGCTTGGAATACACAGGCGGTTAAGCTTTATACAAGTCTCGGGTTTGAGATTTATCAAACTTTTGAGTTCAACCGGGCCAGGTCTTGGAGATGATGCAGGCAGTTGAATATCAAGAAATAAGGCACAATCTCACTGATAATAAGATGGTCAGCATGAGCGCTTGGACTTTCGGCATGGAATCACTACAAATAAAAATGCTCCCCCTCCATCCGCAGGCGCTTTTTTTTTCGCCTAGCAACTTCTAGGGGAGCATTTCAGCTAGCTGCTCCTACTTTACTTATTTCCCTTGCGACTATGCTCGACCTTTTCCGAAACACATTCCATCAGATCTAAGATTCCGGCAGAGCTTGCTTTAAAGGCAATCGCATTGTCTGTATCTATGCCAATATTTGCAGCAACAGTGGCTGTATCAATATTGGCGCCAAAGAACAGGAACTCCCAGCCATACTTATCCCGTTGGTGAGCTATCATCTCCTTGACTCGCTTGCCGGAGAACTCCCGGCTGCTATTCTCTGCCCCATCAGTGGTGATAATCATAATGACCTTACCCGGGCGCTCTGCTTCCGGTATCCGGGCCAGACGCGTCCCTACGTCGAGAATAGTCTTACCGACAGCATCGTAGAGCGCAGTCATTCCCCGAACGAAATATTGTTCCGGGGTAAGTCTAGCCCGGGATACATCCACACCGTTATAAAGAATCTCATACTGGTCATCAAAAAGGACTGTAGTGATATGAGTATCCCCCGTGAGTTTCTTCTGCTTTTCCAGGAAACCGTTGTAACCGCCAATGGTATCAGACTCCAAGCCACCCATTGACCCGCTGCGATCGAGAATAAAGATAACCTCTGTAAGACTTTTATGCATAGCTTTCCTTCCTTTCATTTGTTTCTTGCCCCGATTATAATAGAATCACAGCTAAGAAAGGTCGCCGGGCAGGCGACATTTAGGGAGGGGACAATAATGCTGTCCAAAGCTATTTTAGAGGAACTAAAGCAATATATTGACGGACCATCAAGTTAGCATAACCATTAGGATGTAACTACAGGAATGTATAAGCTCGCCCACTATCCTTGAGAAAGACTCGGGACTAGACACATATATCAGGGGACGGAAAAAGCCAGGCTTCACAAAGACCTTGCTGCATATGATCGATGCCCAAAGCTGCAAGGACAGCGAAATTTACACCAAGGCTGGATTAGACCGGCGGCATTTCTCTAAAATCCGCTCCAACCCCGTAATTATTATCCACCGCCAGCGGATCTTAAGTTCATCATCTGGATCTCCGGGAGGATAGACTTCCAGATCAAATTCATAAGCTCGTTCATAGCCAGTGGTAGGAAACCACTTTGAATAAATCCGTGTATTTAGGTCGTGAATTGCGTTAGGCATCGGCCCCACTGATCTACACCAATAACCAACTCATATTTTTCCTTAAAAATTACATTTCTAAAAGCAATAAACCTCCTCCCAAGCCCTGTTATAAGGCTTTAGAGGAGGTTTCCACTTCATTAACCGTTATAGTCAAGAATAAGTCTTGTGAACTTAGAGATGTTTAATCATTTGCCGATACTTAGCTAGGGTTTTCTCATTTTTCTCACTGCCGCCATCTATGTTGCCGCTTATCAACACTGGCGGTTCGAAGCCTTGTTTTGTTAACAGCGACAGGGTTTCTGCCAGGATAGCATTAATTATAAATGCTCCGACAATTGTAGAGCCGGGGATAGCCCGAAAGGCACCGTAATCCAATAGAGCATCTCCATAATCAACGCCACTGTCAATAACTATATCAGCCACTTGGTGAAGGTTTTTTCCAGAACTATGACGGGAGCTAACCCGGGTGGAGTAGGCCATGGAAGTAACTGCGATTACCGTCAGTCCCTTTTCCCGGGCATAGAGGGCGGCATCTACGGGCACCGGGTTGCGCCCAGAGGTGGAGAACACTGTAAAGATGTCTCCGGCCTGCAAATTATACTGATCTAAAACAAAGGGGGCGTAATTTTCTTGTTTTTCCATATGCGAACTTTTGACTCCCCCATGCTGAACCATTAGCCCGGGGTCAAAAATCGGGTTCATACAGGCTAGGCCCCCGGCGCGATAGAATACTTCTTCGCAAAGCATTAGCGAATGACCGCAGCCAAAGTAATGGAGAATTTTGTCCTCCTTGATTGCATTGGCCTTACATTGTGCAACTTTTTTAATTACCTGCAGTTGGGAGTCGTTTGTATTCTTAAGCATCACCGAGATGCGGCTGTAATAAGTCTGACTATCCATTATTATCCCTCCGATACTGTTGATATATTTTAATCATTGTGTGAACAATTCCGTTGAGAATAGTGTCGCCCTTGCATTTAGTAGCAGCCGTGGCATCACCCAAGACTCCACTCTTGGTCACATCTTCCCAGCGGACAGGCGTATAGTCAAACCAAATCGGGAAGTCCGGGTATTCTTTGACCGCTAAATCCATGTCCACATGTTCAGGGGCGATGGACAGCATCATCGATGTTTCGGTCTCATCTGCATGCATGTATGAAGGATGGCACCAGGATGTATCCGTGACAGCACTTGCGTGTTTTTTAAGTTCAGGATGCGTAAATGTCATAGTCTTAATTGTAGAGGCTTGGGCCAGCTCACGGGCTGCGGCTTTCATGGAGCCCAAGTTACCGTAATGGCTGTTCACTATCACCAGGTACCGAACTCCTTGTCTGTCCAGACTCATGGCGATATCAACTAGGATGTCTGTCAATGTTTGTTCACGTAAACTGAGGGTGCCGGGAAAGTTGGCCGTAGACCATACTTGGCCGTAGGGGAGAGTGGGCAACAAAAAGGCGTTGACCTGCTGGGCAAAAGTTGCGGCCAGCCAACTGGCGATATAGTTATCAGTGGCTAAGGGAAGGTGGGGGCCATGGCCTTCCAGGGCACCAATTGGCAGTACTGCTGTGTCCTTCTCAACCAGTGCTTGCCGGAATGCAAACATACTGAGATTTTCCATCATTGCCTCCAGGTTAGGGCTTGGTGTGAGTTTTCCCTAATCATCCGATCAGCCATTGCCGGATCGAGACCATTAGCCGCAAATTCATGATGAAGGCGGGGTATAAATTTGCTGATTAGAAAACGGAACCCCGGTCCTCCACCGTAGGCTTCCAGGTAAGACTGACGGGCCATGTCACCGGAAATAACTATCTGTTTGTCAAAACCTGCTTTCACCAATCCGATTATTGCATCTACCCGTGCCTGATCCGGGTAGTATTTAATTTTCGAAGGACCGTCGAACTCCACATAAGCGCCTCGGGCAGCAATTTCATTCATCACATAGCGGTCAATATTTCTGTCAGCATGGGCAATAATCACTTGGTTTAAATTTACCCCCAATGATTCCATCAATGTCAGTTGCTCAAGAGGCATGGTGCCTGCTTCAGTATGGGCGGCAATCGGTGCGCCGGTTTCCTTGTGGGCGATTGCCGCCGCAGTTATTACCTTCCTTTCGTCGGTGCTAATTGTATTATAACCGGTGCCAACTTTAATCAAGCCAGCCTTGTAGTCTGTGCCCTCAATCCCAACGGTCAGCTCACTAATCATCCAGTGGGCGATAACATCCGTGGTGGATTGACTCACCCATTCAGGGAAGAACAATCCTTTATTAAAACCGGTTGTGACTACTAGGTTAACGCCGGTCATTTTTGCAATCCTGGCTTGGGCATGAATGTTGCGCCCATAGTCCACGGCGGTCATATCCACCAAAGTGTTGCCGCCAGCGGCTAGAAATATCTCGACTTCCCTGGCTGATGCCTGTAAATCTTGCAAAACCAGATCGGGATCTTGCTTTTGTAGCCAGAGGGGTGGCTCAGACAATAGGTGCTCATGAATATAGGTGATGCCAAGATCATTGGGAGTCACTTGTTTGTTGATAGTTTGGACAAACATCTTATCCCTCCTGTAGAAAAGAGGGGGGTAGCCCCCCCTCAGAATAATTAGAAGATCATGCTAAATAGGTTGGTCACCCAGCGGAGAATACCGCCAAAGATAAACATGTCGGTGTCGCCTCCCCAGAGGATGAAGTCTGAGACTGTGGTAGGTGTAGCCAGGGTAACAAAAACCGCCTGCCCGACAGAGATGATTATACCTGTGATTATACCGGCAACCACAGCTCCCCGAATACCACCTGTAGCATTGCCAAACACCCCAGCTGCAGCAGCATGGAAGAATAAGGCAATCATTGGCGGCACAAACACATAAATGCCGTTAAAGCCCATAACCACCATGGCGATAATTACAGTGATAAACGATGCGCCAAAGCCGATGATTGTCGCCACGGGTGCAAAAGGAAAGACAATTGGACAGTCCAAAGCAGGTTTAGCGTCGGGAACAATTTTGGTTGCAAAACCTTTAAAGGCTGGGACAATCTCTGCTATTAACAGCTTGACGCCAAAGAGTACAATTGCAATACCGCCGCCAAAGGTTAATCCCTGCATAATACCATAAATGATGTAGTTGATTTCTCCGGAAAATTCTCCGACAATAGATGGACCTGCCAGGATAGAACCGAGGGCGTAAAAAATGCCCATGACCAGAACAATAATTACGTTGCTATCCTTGAGGAAACCAAGACTTTTAGGAACTTTGATGCTCTCCGTACTTTGTTCGGGGTTGCCTACCCATTTGCCTACAACTGCACCCAACCAGGCAGCAAAGGAGACTGTGTGCCCCAGAGCGATATTATCCTTACCGGTTACCTTTTTCATATACTTATGCACATAGGCAGGCTGCAAGGTCCAGTAAAGGCCCACAAGGATCGAGCCGAAGAGCAAAATTTTCCACTGCTCAAATTGGAGCCCAAATGACTCAACAAAAATGCCTGCGACCACAAAGCATACCCAAAACATCATATGCCCTGTAAGGTAGATAACTCAAGTTTCGCACACCCAAAACCCTGCTGACCTCCTGAAGTAACTAGGTAAGTCAGCATTAAATTGGCCATAAAGCTCCCTAATGTGCTCCTGATTTAGTCTAGCCCTGCTCATGACATATACAGCGAATAGGCTGACCAATAATTGAAGAGCAGCAGTGAATGTTATGTCTTGCAGCTCATCGCA
>VEMY01000041.1 GCA_009711825.1 Bacillota bacterium
CCTGTATATGTCACGAGCAGGGCTAGACTAAATCAGGAGCACATTAGGGAGCTTTATGGCCAATTTATTGCTGACTTACCTAGTTACTTCAGGAGGTCAGCAGGGTTTTGGGTGTGCGAAACTTGAGTTAAGAAGTTATACTACAAAACCGCGTACTAGCGCTTGACTTTTGGTCTGCTGCGGGGCTAGATGAGTTTGAAGCTTACGTTATTATCTCATAAGCCCCTCAATTATTGACGAAGTACGAACAGTCAAGTTGTAATACTTATTGTGAAAATTAAAATAACCCGATGTTAAGCGCAAGATTTAATAGTGGAGATTATTCGGTTTCATTCATAATCCCACTAAGAGAATGGATTGCTATTTTACAAGGGATTCATTGGCCAAGGACTGCCGAAAAGCAATTATTCAGCAGACCCTAATGCCGCGGTAGGAAGGGGGTATGAGATGATGACATTACTATTACGATTGGTGATAATCGTGATGGGAACAAGCCTGTATAGTTATTTTTATCCGACATATAAAGCTTCCCTGCTTTCTTTACTTATGATGCTGATTACATTATTTTTCACGGCCCTGCTAGTAGAGCTGACTCCATTTAATCGGCCTATCAGCTTAAAAAAAGGGGGCGTTATACTCCCTGTTGTAATTCTGGGCATTCTACTCATTAGTGCATGGATTGGCTACACCTACGGTGATTGGATACATTCGCAACAATGGATCTATAACATTTGGGCTCGAATATTCTATACGCCTGCACTACCGATTGTCAGTACTTTTATGGGTATTCTATTGGCCAAGGCTTTGAAAGCCGAGTCATAGTAATACTCTTAAAGCTTACCGTAGTTTGACCTGGTAGAGGATTACTTTAACATTTCACCACGTGTATGGGATACTCTACCGTGGCTTTTCAGGTGCTAGTTATTGGTTATCTTTATTTCAAGGAGGGAAGTCAATTGTTCAAAATAGTAAGGATGATTATTTCTTTTTGTTTAGTTGTCTTAATAAGCTTGAGTGCTCTACCTAATGTAGCAGCTGAGCAGCATTCAAATAGTTTAATTTCCGGGACAGCAATTACTGATGAAGAAGCTTATGACAACTTTATAAAAGTATTTGGTTATTCAGAGGAAGAAGCTTTTAAATCTGTTTACGAAACAGGTGACGGGACTGCAGCACTGTCAGGAACGTGGAGAACTGTAACATATGAGCAAGTAAATGCTACGGTTACAGGTCAATATAAAACCTGTAACACGAATGGGTACATTATTGATGTTGCCCCTCTTCTGTGGATTCAAGCCAAGTCAGGTGCAGAAATACTTGAGATTGATTATGCAGAACTAATCTTTGTTAATCGGTAGGAGCTAAGAATGAGAGCAAGATACAAGGTTTCTTACGTAGCTCAGTACTGGGAGAATATCGACAGTAATTTTAGGATAACACCCCCTCCAGGATCAGGACCATGGCCGGATTGTACTTTCGACAGCTATGTGAGCCCAGGAGTGTGACAGAATTCCGATTAGCATAAATATCTGACCTTGCGTGACTCTGGTGCTGGATATAAAGCAATTGGCGGTGGTGGTGCCGGCCCCGGGCGGGCCACCGAATTCAGCGCTGCCAATTTTTCTCAAGTTTTTGAGCGGATTCCCGGTCGTCTGCCCCAAGGGACGGGACGCGCGCCTGCGGGGGCTCGAGAAGTTCCTCCGCTATACTGGTGGCGAGGTCCTGAAAAATAAGGATGTTTGGCTGATCGATGATGTGTTTACCACCAGCGGCACCGCAGCAGCCTGCACAGAAAAACTTTTGTCGGCCGGGGTTCGCTTGGTGGCAGTATTGGTTTTGGGAAATTGACTTGTCCTTTTATTTATGGTAGTATTAATCGAGCTTTAAGCTACATCATCATTTGGAGGTATTTTTTAGTGCAAGGCAAAGTAAAATGGTTTAACCAGAAAAAAGGCTACGGTTTCATTCAAAGAGAAGACGGCGACGATGTTTTTGTTCACTACTCAGCAATCCAGAGCGAAGGTTTCAAGACGCTGGACGAAGGCGACACTGTAGAATTCGACATCGTCGAAGGTTCCCGCGGCCTGCAAGCAGCAAACGTTGTAAAACTATAGTCAATCAATCCCGCCTCAAATTTTTGGGGTGGGATTTTAGTTATTTGGCAGGATTTTTTCTGGTTGCAGGGAATAAATATAATAACCACTGAAAGGAGTTGATCAAAGTGCGGATTATTACCAGGGGTAAAAATATTGAAGTAACAAATGCACTAAAACAACATGTGGAAAAGAGAATCGGGAAAATCAGCAAGTACTTTGAAGAAAATACCGAGGCTCAGGTCACTCTCAGTGTGGTTAAAGAGAATCATGTGATCGAGGCAATGATTTTACTTAACGGCGGCATGCTGATTCGGGCAGAGGAAAGTTCGTCGGACATGTACGCTTCAATCGACATGGTTGTGGAGAAGCTGGAGCGACAAATACGCAAGTACAAGACTCGGATTAACCGCAAGAACAGACAGACTGGCAGTCTGATCAAAGAGGAGGTTGGAACGCATTCATCTATGGACGAGGATGAACCGCAAATAGTAAAGACCAAGCGGTTCGCCATCAAGCCAATGGTTCCTGATGAGGCGGTTCTGCAAATGAATCTCCTGGGCCACGACTTCTTTGTTTTTAGCAACGCGGAAACAAATCAAACCAATGTTGTCTATCGGCGCAAAGACGGCAACTACGGATTGATTGAGCCAGAGGTTTAAGCAAAAAGGGTTGGCAGCGCCAACCCTTTTGTTTTATTATGAAATGGACCGGGAGGGATGGAATTGGACTCTTATGAAGCGATTAAGTTTGTATATCAGTCCTACGTGGACAGCAAGCCCTATCTGACTACTGATGCAGACATTCATCGACGCCATCCCCGTTATACCCGGGAGCTGATTACCCGTTTGGGGCTCAGTCTATCGGAGCCGCCCACCGCTCTGATTGCCGGCAGCAAAGGTAAGGGGTCGACCAGCACGCTGTTGGCTTGCCTGCTTGAGCATGCCGGCCGCCACGTAGGCTTGTTTACCGGTCCCCATCTGGTGGATTTTTGCGAACGTATCCGCGTCAACGGCATAAAGATAGATGAGGAGAATTTTGTGCGCCTGATCCAGAACCTGATGCCTGTTGCCAACGAGATTACCCAGGCGATGCCGCGGGACCATTATCTCGGCCCGGTGGGAACTACTTTGGCTGTGGCCCTGCAATGGTACCAGGAACAGCAGACTGATTTCAACGTTGTAGAATGCGGTCGGGGCGGAGTCTCTGACGATGCTTCAGTGCTGCACAATCAATGGTCGGTGTTGACTCCAATTATGGAGGAGCACGTCCGGGAATTGGGACCGACCCTGTTAGATATTGCTGCCAATAAGGCAGGGATTGTCCGGCCCGGGCAGAAGCTTTGTGTGACTTGCCAGCAACATACCCAGGTAAGTACACTTTTACGCTCACTGTGCCGCCATTTCGCGGTGCCGCTAAAACAGGAAGGGGCAGATTTCACAGTGGAAGCGCTGCAGAGCGACTTGTCCGGCAGCCGGTTTTATTACCGCTCCCAGGCGCGGGAGGCGGAATTCAAGTTGCCACTGGTGGGTCGGTTTCAAATAATCAATGCCGCCCTTGCCTTGGCGACAGCTGAGGAGATTCTGCCCGGGACAACCGATGATGAGCTTCAGGCCGGTCTCGATGCCGCCCGCTGGCCAGGACGTTGCGAACTTGTCCCCGGCAGGCCGCCGGTATTGCTGGATGGGGCAATTAACGCCCAGTCCGCCCAGTATGTGGCTGCGGTATTGCAGGAGCTGGCGCCGCCCCTGCATTTGGTAACCGGCGTGCCGGCGGACAAGGATTGGCGGGGCGTGCTGTCGGTATTGGCGCCGCTGGCAGCGTCGGTAACAGTGACCACGGCCACCAACCCCCACCTGGAGTTTCCTGCCCGGGAGGAAGTGTTGGCCACCGCCGAGGGTCTGAACGGGAAGTGCGAATATGTGCAGGATCCCGAGGCGGCCCTGGACCGGGCCCTGGCTGCTGCCCAAACTGGCACAGTAGTGATTGTGGGTACCCAGTCCCTGGTACGGGATGCCAAGGTCTTTCTTAGCAATAAAAACACCGGGGAGGGAAGCAGATGAATAAACGTCTTTATCGTGATATAAATAATAGGATGCTGGCCGGTGTCTGTGCCGGCGTGGCTGCATACTTTGGCCTAGACCCGGCCCTGGTCCGGGTTGGTGCTGTTATCCTTGGACTATTCCTGGCGCCGTTGATGGCCGTGCTCTACGTGCTGGCGGCAGTCATTATCCCGGTTGAAGCTGGGCAAACCATTTCCGGCACCACCGGCGCCGGTTACAATAACCGGGGCTTAGGCTGGCTGCTGATAATTGTTGGCGGTTTCCTACTGTTTATGAATGTGCTCTGGCCATACATGCGGCTTTGGTTTCCCCAGATTAATTTTCAGGCGCTATGGCCGCTGGTATTTGTCATTGTCGGCCTTGCTTTGATATTAAATAGCCGTAGGCAATAGTTTTTAGGAGGTAGATCAGATGGAACCGAAACGTCTTTACCGTTCCCGTTCCCAGGTTATGCTGGCCGGAGTCTGTGCCGGCATCGCTGAATATTTTCAATTGGACCCGACCTTGGTTCGCCTTGGGTGGGTGATTTTGTCAATTTTTAGCGCTGGGTTTCTCGGTATTCTCGCCTACATCATTTGTGCAATTATAATCCCCCAGGAGCCATAAAATGGGCGCAGGCGAATATCGTGTCCGGCCTGCGCGGGAGAGTGATAAACCCAGGATTCTCGAAATTTCGGCTCAGGTTTGGGAGGGCCGGGATTACATACCCCGGGTGGTGGACAAGTGGTTGCATGATTCGGAGGGAGAGTTTTCGGTTGTGCTCGCCAACGACGAATTGGTGGGATACAGCAAATTATCCACTTTGGTGCCTGGTCACGGTTGGTTGGAGGGTGCCCGGGTGGATACGGCCTGGCGCGGGCGCGGTGTCGCTACCGCCCTCGCCCGACATCATATCGAGCTGGCCCGGCAGGCGGGCTTTTCGTCGTTGCGCTACGCCACCGGCAGTGATAACAAGGCGAGCCGGACCATGGCCGATCGCTTGGGCTTTGAATTGGCGGGAGAGTTTTACCGCTACCAGGCTCCGGCAGAGCCGATAACCGATGGACACCTGGAGTTGATTGGCGAGCCTCCGCCCCGGACCAACCACGGTCTGATTCCCGTGGGCTGGACCTTCTATCCATGGTTGGACGAATTGATAGCGCGTTGGCATAATCAGGGGCATTGCCGCTATTTTGGGCAGGCGGGAGCAATGATTCACCAGAAACGCCCCGGGCGCCTGACCATGTCTTTGCTCTGGGGGAGCGAGGACGATATTCCTGACTTGTTGCGAGGTATTCGCCAGCAAGCAGCGCCGATTGAGGACATTAGTTATGTGACCGACTGTCACCGGTATCGGGAGCAATTGTTGGCTGCCGGGTTTGAGCAATTGGATATAGACGTGGTAGTTTTCCAGTATCCGTTGGCTTAGTGCCTGCCAGGAGGTGAAGTGGTGGAACTGACGGTGATAATCCTGGCCGGAGGCCGTTCACGACGCATGGGGGTGGACAAGGCCGGCCTTGATTTGGCGGGGGAGCGGTTGCTGACCCGGGTCTATCAACGGGTGATTAGGTGGCAACCAGCAGAGATTCTGATTTCCGGCCCGCCCAGGCCTTGGCTTGCGGCCCGGTATCTGCCTGACCCCCCAGGTATACAGCCCAGTTCGTTACTGGGCTTTTATACCGGTTTGCTGGCTTCAAAATCTCGCTGGAACCTGGTAGTGGGCTGTGATATGCCCTTTGTCCAGCGGGAGTTTGTCGATCTGCTTTGGCAGCATAAAAACGCGGGCGGCGCCGTTGCCCGCTGGCAGCATCGTCTTCAACCTCTGCCGGGCCTCTATCCTGCGACGGCGTTGGAGATTATTACGGAACTGTTTTCTGAGCGGCGCTATCACCTGGCTGCATTGCTGGACCGACTGGCACCGACGGCGCTATCGCCAGAGCAGGTGGCTGCTGTGGATCCGGACGGACTAAGCTTTTTTAATATCAATGCGCCTGATGATCTAACGGCTGCAAAACATATAATGGGTACATGAAAAGAGCGGCTGCGGCCGCTTTTTCGCGTAATTGAAGCCTGTTACCAGGGAAGCACTTTCTGAACCAATAGGCTGACGGCCAACCCGGCCAGTGTCAGGCCGGGAACCAAAAGCACTATGCTGAACTGGGCGCCTGCCTGGTCCCAGCCGCTACTTGCGCTCATTAAGTACCACCAGAACAACATACCCACCAGGCTGCCGCCAGCGCTACCGGCGTAGATGATTCTGCCGTAAAAAAATCCCAGCAAGGCAGTCAGCAGGGAGTAGAGTATAAAAATCACGGCCATAACAATAAAACCGGCCAGTGCTGCAGCGGGGCTGGCTGCAGTTGCTATCGCTAACAAAAACAGCGCGTAAAGGATAATGGCGTGGAAAATACCGATTAAAAACCAGGTTCCATCGCGTTTTTCCGGGAACATGAAATACACCTCCGTGCGGGGATATTCACTGGAATCGCTAGTGATATTTAGTTCGCCGGTGGCCCTCCCCCCTCCTTCATGCATGCAGGAAAATCTTGCCCAGGCCGCGAATAGTGCAATATTGGAGGTGGAAGCAGTGGAATATAAAGTAATTGGTTCTGTGATGCCGGTGGTCGAGCTGACACTGGCAGGTGGAGAGGAAATTTATGCCCAGCCCGGTTCGATGTCCTGGATGGATGAAGGCATTACCATGGAAACCAACACCGGTGGTTTGTTCAAAGGCCTAAAGCGCTCCCTGATGGGCGAGAAGATGTTCCTGGTCTATTTTTCTGCCACCCGGGAGGGGGCGCAGGTTTCCTTCGGTCATTCTTTCCCTGGTCATATAATCCCGGTTGATGTGGCCAGGCAGTCGATAATTTGCCAGAAGCGGGCCTTTCTCTGCGCTCAAAAAGGTGTGGAACTGGATATCGCGTTCCAACGGAGATTGGGCGCCGGACTGTTCGGCGGCGAGGGCTTCATCATGCAGCGGCTTAGCGGACAGGGAACAGCGTTTATTGAGATTGATGGCGAATGTGTCGTTCGGGATCTCGATGTGGGCGAGACTATACATGTTGAGACGGGCAACGTCGCTACTTACGAGGAAAGTGTGAACATGGATATCCAGATGGTTAAGGGGCTGAAAAACATCTTTTTCGGCGGCGAAGGTTTGTTCATGACCACCCTGCGCGGTCCGGGTCGGGTCTGGCTGCAGACGATGCCGCTGCAGAATCTGGCCAGGGATCTAATCCCTTTTATGCCCAAACCCAGCTCGAAATAAGTGGCAGGTATGTGGCCCGATTGTTACAGTTAAGTGAAAAATTTAGAATACAGGCTTCCCCGTTGTAAACATATGCTATACTTTCATTGAGAGAAATTGATGGAGGCTAGTGCAGTGTTTAAAGAATTTATGCGTATTTCCTGGCGGGGAACCGGTATTGCGTTGCTTGGCGGAACAGTTGGAATGCTGGTGATGGGAATTGTCTATCGGTTTACCGGATTTGCGTTTGCGCCTCATTTGATATTTGCTGTTGGTTTAGTTGGTGCTCGGATTGCAGAGGCGTTGTACAGCCACAATTGTTGCTTTCGCAAAGCGCTTACAGAAGGCGGCATCCTGGCTTTGCTGGGAATTCTGCTGGTCTATGCGGAAGATGCAATCATCAGTTTGTAGCGTTTAGCAAAATTTCACTTGGAGGGCTTCCATGGCAATACAGTGGACGGACGCATTATTGACCGGGGTAGAAGAGATCGATAATCAACATAAAGAGATGTTTCGTTGGATCAACCACCTTCTGGATTCCTGCCATCAGGGGCGGGGCACTGAGACTGTAGGTGAAGTGCTGGAATTTCTAGAGGGTTATTCCCGCAGTCATTTTGCTCGGGAAGAGGAAATTATGCTGGCCAATAATTACGATCGTTATGAAGAGCATAAAAAGCAGCATCAGCAGTTCATTGAAAACCTGGCCGAAGTCAAAGGCAGGTTTGAGGCCGAAGGCCCCGGAGTACACATCGTAGTAATTACCAACCGGGTTATCGCCGGTTGGCTCAACACCCACATTCGCCGGGTCGACAAACCCCTGGGCGAATTCCTGCGACAGCGTGTCAGCTAATTCAAAAAGGCAAAAAGAGGACGGTTCTCGATTGGCGCCAATCGAGAACCGTCCTCCTTTTGTGTATCTTTAATCGATTGATTCCGCCCACCGTTGTAAGTGGAACCGCCATTTATCATCCAAGCCAATGTGTCCCGCTTCCTTAGCTACGTGCAACTGAACATGGGGATTAATTTGTGTCAGTTGGGAATGCAGTCGTTCTATCAACGGGAATGGGCAATTCCTGTCCTCGGTGCCGTGGAAGATTATTATCGGCACGTCTTTGAACATTGCCAGGGCCTCCTGGTTGGTGTAGTCGGGCCCCTCCATGCCCCACGCTTCGGCAAGACTGGGATGGCCGCTAATCAGCGCCAGTCCCGAGAACAGGGTTGGGTTATGCTCATACGCGCGCAGCACACCGTATCCACCCATGGAAAACCCGCTCAATTTTGTATTCCTAGGCGATATCGCAAATAGTTGCTGGACTTTTTGCGTTACTTCTGCAATATCTTCCAGCGCTTCCCATGGCACATATGCGTGGGATGTGCCCCGGGCAAAAGGGGCTACCAAAATGACATGCAAGTCTTCTGCAAGCTTTAGCATCTGAGTGCTGTTGAACAAGGAACGATCATCTTCCCCACTGCCGTGGAGGTATATCAGCAGTTGACGGGGAGTCGCTGTTCCTTTGGGAATGTATATTGAATATGGTTGCAGACTGTTGTCCTGTCGACTGCAGATTGCCGCGCGGATTCTTGCTCCAGGCACAAAATGATTACTCCCCGCTTGCACAGTCCTGAGCAATGACCAGGTCGCTGCCATTTCCCGAGCAAGATCGCCAAAGTTGTCCTGCGGTTTAAGGGCGCCAAATTTATCTCTCAGCTCTTTTACTTTAAATTTGAGGAATGTAACACTTTCTTTGGATATTTCGTCCGGAGGTAACTGATGTGTAAGAGAGTTAACAGCCCTGGATATCTCAGCGAGCTCATCGGTGCGGTAAATAAAAAAATGTTCGTTGCCCTTCCATTGGCCGCCTACCCGCACGCTGTGCTCCCCCGGAGCAAGGCCGGCAGTAGCAATCGGTTGGTGGAGGCGATTGATGCCTGGTTGAAGCTGAGCTGAAAAAGTCACCGGGGCAGACTCGTCAACCGTGAAGGAGAACTCCAGCGTCTGAGTCCTGGGACTGTTCAAAACTAGTTCAAGGGTGAGTAGAGCGCCTTGGGTAGCGTGCTTTGACGAAAGGCGGCTCACCCCTTTAAGGATGTGAGCATTTCGGGGATAGATTGGGCTGAATGTCGCATAAAGACGCGGGGATTGTTCACTTTGGATACGCTCATCCCGACGCAGCATATAGGTATTACGGCCATCAGGCACTGCCTGAACATAACTAAGGTTAAAGCCAATCAATCTGTCTAGCCAGGGGTGGTATGGTGTCAGTTCATGCCAGGGTGTCCTGACGGCAAAATACTGCCAAGCGGATTCAGTGCTATGGCGCACATCTGTGCCTTCCAGAGGAATAAATGTAAGGTCTATGTTCTTATACCAGATGAATTTTCGCTGCCGACCTTTATCGAAGGGGCTGATGCCCACCACATAAAATTCAGTGCTGGCCGCTCCATCCTGACAGGGCCGGGCAAGCACAAAGTGCAGTCCATCGCCATTCTGATACCCGCGATCACGGCCACTGACAGTTTGTTGGTTGCTGCGCACAAAGACAAACAAATGCTCAGCTGTATAGGCAGGAATTATCTCGACAGTTACTGCTCGCTCGGGTTGGTCAATGCAACACTCCTGAAGCTGGTGGGGTTGTTGGTAATCCCACATCGCCGCCGGTCGATTCCAGACTTTATCGATAGTGTCTGATGCAATAAAATGTAGTTTATGCAAGAAACCCCTCCTGCAATTCGAGGACGGTTCTCGAATTGTGTCTTTTTGTGTTTACTCGAACTCGGGGAATTCTAATTCGGTATTGATGGCCAGGTATTCCAATTCAATCTCCATACGGATTTGCAGCATGTCGGGGAAGGCGAAGAAATCGTCATCCTCTTTTTCAATCTCAAATAGTTCGCCCAGGGGGAGCTCCATCTTGATGTCCATGCTCAGGGAATGGAAGTGTTCGCTGGCGACGTCCACAACCAGAATTGCCTCCATTTCCAGGGAAAGGCTGGCCATGAACATTTCCGTCATTGCTTCCAACATTTCTATTTCCCATTCCTCGAGATCCTCGGTTTCGGCAGGGAACAGTTCATCCTGAAGATCCATTTCAGCCAGCACCATTTCGGTTAGCTTGTCCCCGTCGAGAGTAAATAAATAAGTGCGATATGCTTCTGCATCCAGGCCGGCAGGATTGTCGATTACTGAGAAATTAGTGGTCTGTTCAAGGTCGAGGAAGATATTTTCGTATTCGCCCGGGTTCTCAATTTCCTCTAGATAAAGTTCTTCCAACAGGGCCCGGGACTCGGCATCCAGCGCGTCTAGGGAATCGGAACGCAGAGAAATATTATCGCCGTCCATCAGTATTTCCAACGTGGTCAGCTCGCCGGTGTCCCAATCTTCCACGTCCAGCTTCATATATGTTCTGTCCGGGTACTCTTGAAGAATCTCATAATGAATTGGCTCCATGCGCATGCCCATGGCACTCACGGCAAAACTGGCTTCCAAATGGGATGATTCAGCTGCCTCCATATTGCTGTATGCCCGTTCCAGCAGTTCTTCATCACTCAGGGCAACTGACCCGGATCCGCAGCCGGCGGCCAGTATCATTAGTGCGCATAAGCAAATAAGTATTAGTTTTTTCATACTACCCCCCCTTGGGGAACAGTATATC
>VEMY01000042.1 GCA_009711825.1 Bacillota bacterium
TGTTTTATTTCCGGTCATGGAAAGATGTTTCTATAAATCAGTTTATAGATGAACTTGACGGTTATCTCAGGTGGTATAATGAAGAACGAATTAAGATGTCTCTTGGGGCGATGAGCCCAGTAGCATACAGACGAAGTATTGGTTTAGCTGTATAAAGAAGTCCAAGAAAATGTCCGCATGCCCCTGAAGGGCATTATGGGTTAGCAGTTACACCAGAGCAAAAGGGAGTGTAATTACTTTTGTGTAAATGGTTTATTCGCTAGTGATTTGTTTAGACTAGTATCGGCTCTTACCTTCTGGCAGATAGGGCAATGCTGGAGAGCAACCCGAGCGCCCAACAGGGTTCTGCCGAGGATAGCTGAGGGGTATTTCCCCCCCGCTATTTTCTATCCTTGAGGAGAATACAAGCGATAAACTCATTCAGCTCATTATTTCCGGTCCCAACCTCTCCTCAAAGTGAATGGCAAATTGGGAGATGCAGCTTTTCCACCCCCTAATCGGCATGGTCCACTTCTTGGTAGCCTCGATTGTTGCTAGGTAGATTATCTTTTTCAAAGCTTCATCGGTGGGGTAGGATGTCTTTGTTTTGGTGACCTTGCGCAGTTGCCGGTGGTACCCCTCAATTACGTTGGTTGTATAGATAATTCTCCTGATTGGATAAGGGTATTTGAAATACGCCGTCAATTCCAACCAGTTTCTTTCCCAGGAGCGAACTATAATTGGGTGCTTCTTACCCCACTTTTCCTTGAACATTTCCCAGTTCAATTCCGCTTCTTCCAAGGTAAATGCCTGGTACACTTTTTTGAGGTCAGGGATTAATTTCTTTCGGTCTTTCCAGGAAACATATTTCATTGAGTTGCGAATTTGGTGAATCACACAGAGTTATTTCCGTCTTGGGGAACACGGTGTTTATAGCCTCGGAGAACCCTGAAAGCCCATCCTTACAGGCTATGAGGATGTCCTGTACACCCCTATTCTTCAGGTCATTACAGACCCCTAACCAGAAACTGGCACTTTCATTCTCCCCAATCCATATACCTAATATGTCTTTATTCCCCGCTAGAGTGATGCCCAATACACTGTATGCAGCCTTATTAATAATTCTGCTGTCCTCGCGTACTTTGAAGTGGATAGCATCTAGATAGATGATTGGATAGACACGCTCTAGCGGCCGTGATTGCCATTCAGCGATTAGTGGCAGTATCTTGTCTGTGACTCTGCTGACCATGGTGGGGGATACGTCAATTCCGTAGATGTCCCGCATATGACCTTCAATATCCCTAGTGGTCATTCCTTTGGCGTACATGGCGATAATCTGGTCTTCTAGATCGTTGGATGTGGTTTCGTACTTCTTGATAATTCTTGGCTTAAAATTACCTTTTCGATCGCGGGGTATTTCAACTGTAGATTTCCCTAACTTGGTTTGTAGTGTTTTCTTGCTATAACCATTCCGGCTGTTACCAGAATTGTTGCCTTCAACACTGTTCTTTTTGTACCCCAGGTGCTCATCCATCTCTGCCTCGAATATCTGCTGTAAGGTGTCTTTAAAGAGGTCTCTGAGCATGTTATGGACATCATCGACAGTTTCACATTCACGGGCTAATTCTTTGATGGTTTTGTTCTCGGCTTGTTGCATAAATGGTCAACTCCTTTAGTTGGTAGTTATACCCATTTACACAATCTTTATTACGCTCTCGAGCAAAAAAGACTCTGCACGTAGCAGAGCCTAGAGTTTTAGTTAAAATTTTTACTAATTGTCGCAGATTCCGCAAGCTCAGCAATGAATTCTTCTACCCGCGCTTCCCTTGCATCGGAATGCAGCATTATCCTAATTTGTTCTTTGAGCTCATCATCTAGCGGCATGAATTGTGATGGCTCAATATCCAGTACCTGGATTATATGCAAGCCATAACCTGATTCTATCGGCTCGCTAATTTCATCAACTTCCATGGTAAAGGCCGCGTCACCAAATTCCGGAACAACACTGTCTTTCTCCAACCAGCCCAAGTAACCGCCGTCTTCGCCAGAAATATCGACCGAGTACTCCTCAGCCAGCTGGGCAAAGTCGGCCCCGTTCTGAAGTTGGTTATACAGATCATCGGCCAGGGTGGCAGACCTTTCCAACAGTTCATCATCATCTAAATCTTCATCGGGAAAATTGTCTGCGTTAATTAAGATATGACGCACTTCCCGACGTTCCGGTTCAGCAAACACAGTGCTACGCCGTGCATTGTAGTATTCTTGAACCTCGTCTTCCGTCGGCTCGGGAACGGCTTCCCGGACTTCGTCCAACAGTCTGAGAATCTGCTCATAATCCCGGAAAAGACGTCTTAAATCTTCTTCTTTAACTTCCACTTCCTGCAGTCTTGCCTGGTAGCGACTCTCGCTGCCGTCCAAATAGCCGTTAATGACTGAGGTCCGGAAATCAAGATAGTTTTTTTCTGCCCTTTCTTCGTCCCACTCAACTTCACGACGCTCGGCCTCAGCAATCAGCAAGAATTCGTCAATCAGCATGTCCAGTAATTGAAGTTGTCCTTCTTTATCCATCTCTGCGGCTGGATCATGGAGGCGGCGCAGGTTAAGTTGAAATTCAAACTCTTCCCGTGTCAGCTCAAAATCATCGATGGTTGCGTAAACAGCGGGCGTTCCTGATGAACAGGCCGACAATAACATCACAGCCGTCAAAAAGATAGTTAAAAAACTAAATATTTTTTTCATTTTTACACCCCCATTAAGCTGCCTTTTATTCTAACAGAAAAGAGTACGTCGCTCAATGTCAATTCTTTGCGATTTCGTCAAGACTTTGAAAACTGATGCAGTAGCTGTTCAAGCTCGCCAAGGATATTTTTCTCGACTTTCCAGGTAACAAGCGGCCCGTTGCCTGCCTTGAAATCCAGCTGTCCGCGGTGTTTGGCCCAGAGCTTTTGCAATACCTCGCCATCTGGCCCCCTGTTTTGCGCAAACTCCAACCGCAGCGCCGATTCACCGGTCAACTTACTCTCAGCGTGGGAAATTGACTCGATACCAATGCTTCCAGCCAAAACACGAATGCGGCCAACATCCAGCAAATTTGTCACCGCCTGCGGCGGGGCGCCAAACCTGTCAGTGAGCTCACCCTCCAACTCGTCAATTGCTGAGAGGGACTCAGCGTCCTTAACCTGACGGTAAACATAGATTTTTTCCTGCTCAGGCAGATAGGCCTCTGGAATGTACGCGCTAAGGGGAAGCTCGATGGAAACCTCAGTTTTTGCCGGTTGTTTAGCAATCTGCCCGGTAATTTCTTTTATTTTTTCGTCCAGAAGCTTGCAATAGAGATCAAACCCAACCGCGCTGATAAAACCATGCTGCTCGGGCCCAATTATATTGCCGGCGCCCCGGATTTCCAAATCTTTAAGCGCAATCTTGTAACCCGACCCCAACTCGGTAAATTCCTTGATTGCAGCCAGACGTTTTTGCGCTTTCTCCGAAAGAACTTTGTCGCGCCGATAAGTAAAATATGCATATGCCAGCCGACGCCCCCTGCCCACACGACCCCGCAACTGGTAGAGCTGGGATAATCCCAGGCGATCGGCATCATATATAAAAACTGTGTTGACATTGGGTATGTCTAATCCATTTTCGATTATGGTTGTGCTCAGCAAAACGTTGTATTTGCCATCATAAAAATCGACCATCGTGCGCTCCATAAGTCCTTCAGCCATTTGGCCATGGACAACCCCGATTTGCACCTCGGGCAAAAGATTGCGAAGCCGACCAGCCAAGGAATCGATGCCCTGAACCCGGTTGTAAACAAGATAGATCTGCCCCCCCCGGTCCAATTCGCGCCTAATGGCCGAGACCGCCAATTGATCAGCATATTCAAGCACATAAGTTTGCACCGGGAAACGCCCTTCCGGCGGCGTATTAATTACGCTTAAGTCCCGGACCCCAAGAAGGGCCATATGTAAGGTCCGGGGGATCGGTGTTGCCGTCATGGTCAAGACATCTATATTTGCCTTCAGTTCCTTGATCTGCTCTTTGTGGCCGACTCCAAACCTCTGCTCTTCGTCAACAATCAATAGTCCTAACTCTGGGAGCTTGATATCTTTTTGCAGCAGCCGGTGTGTTCCAATCAGGATATCAACTGTGCCGGCATTGGCAGCACGCACCACCTGCTTTTGGTCCTGGGGCCCCCGAAATCGACTGAGCACCTCTACTTTTATCGGGAATGGCGCAAGGCGCTCGCAAAAGGTCCGGTAATGCTGCTGGGCCAAAACAGTTGTCGGCGCAAGGACAGCGACCTGTTTACCGTCCATTACGGCCTTCATTGCCGCCCGCAGCGCCACCTCTGTCTTGCCGTAACCCACGTCCCCACACAACAGACGATCCATTGGCTGGGATAACTCCATATCGCGTTTGACTTCTTCAATCGCACGAAGTTGGTCTGGAGTTTCTTGAAACGGAAAGCTGTTTTCTAACTCTTGCTGCCAAGGTGTATCCGGTGCAAAAGCATGCCCACGCTCAGCTTGGCGGCGGGCATATAACTTCAGGAGGTCAAACGCAAGACTTTGAACTGATTCTCGCACCTTTTTCTTCACCCGTTGCCAATCGCCACCACTCAACGAATAAAGCTTCGGCGGCTTATCCTGGCCGCCAACATAGCGTTGCAGATGCTGAACCTGTTCGGTAGGCAGATAGAGCTTATCTTTTCCAGCATACCGGATATACAGGTAATCTTTCTTAATACCTGCTATTTCCCTGGTGACCACACCCATGAACTGCCCAATACCATAATTAGAATGGACGACATATTCGCCAGGCTTGAGACTATTGATATCACCGGCGCTCATACCCGCAGGCTGGCGAACACGTTTCGGCCGGTGGCGGACACTGATCTCCCCATGGGTAAGAACAACCAGGCCAGGATCTAGGAGCTCAAATCCGCTGCTTAAATTGCCGGTTATTAAATTGACCATACCGGAAACAATCTTATCTGAGCTGTTTACCGGCAGATCATGCTCCTTTAAGTCGACAGCCAGCTGTTCCCCCGGAGCAGGGGAAATAATCACAACTGTACTGTTGCGCTTTAACCAGGCCTTAACTTCGTCCACCAACAACTGTTGCTGGCCGTAAAAGCTGGGGACCTGACGAAAGGGGACGCTGCCAAGGCTGGAAAGGGTAAAACTACCCGCCGAGCGCAGCAAAAGACCAAAATGGCAGGTTGGCACATGCTGCCAACGGTGGATTAGATCAGCAAGTGGAATGTACGGCTGCAAATCAGGGAGGACCTTGCCTGATTCAAGCAAATTTTTATGCCGGTCAATTAATTCGCTTTGATAAAGCTCCAATTGCTTGATTAGGTCCGGCGTTTCAGAAACGACAGTAAGCCCGTCGGCAAAATATTCGGGCAAGGTGAATATGTGATCAAACATGTATTGAATATAACGCTGATAACCGGCCCAATAGTGAAGATTAGCGAAGCGTTCCCGGTCCTCGTCAAGCCGCGGCTGATAGAGAGCCGAGACCTTGGCTGTGTCCAGTCTTTCCAGGATCCGAGCCCGAATTTCGTCGTCCACTAACAGCATTCTGGCGGGACCACACTCAAACTCCGACAGCTGCCTGCGGGAGCGTTGTGTTTCCAAATCAATTGTGCGGATTGATTCTATTTCTACGTCAAAGTATTGTATGCGACAGGCTTCATCAGCTGTCGCTCCGAATATATCCAGTATTTCTCCCCTGTGACTGAATTGGCCGGGACCTTCCACCTGATCAACCCGTTGGTATCCCATCTGTAAAAGTTGCAGCGCTATCTCGGAGGGGTCCCTCCGCACGCCAGGAGCCAGCTTGAGCCGTCTTGTCCGAATGTGCTCCGGAGGCGGCAAGGGCTCCATAACCGCTGCCGCAGTGGCGACAATCAGGCAGCTATGCCCCCGGGCCACTTGCTCCAGGGCTGCCAATCGTTGAATTTCCACCTCATGGCTCTCTGCATCCGCCTCGCCAGCCATCACCAGGCGGGGAGGATAGAGGAACCCTTTGCCGCCGTAGAAAAATTCAAAGTCCGCCAGCAACACATCTGCCTCACGCAAGTCCGCCGCGATATAGAGAACTGGGCAATCCATGTCACGTACGAAAGCAGCCAACAACATCGCGCGCTGACTGCCGGTAACACCGTATACCAAATGATGACCGCCATTTGCAAATTTCTGCCTTAATTCCAAATTGTCCAGGATATCTGCGGACACAGTTTTCATATCGGCCAAAAGATCACCCCGCACATCCAGTTAATCCGGAACCGGTCCATTGAACGAAGCCATTGCCTGCTCAATCCCTTGCCCTGACCAGGTCAATACACCCTCCACAGCATGGTTGAGAACTTTATTTACAAGCGTAAGCTCATCAGGCTGAAAATTATCTAAAACAAAGTCACGAGGTATCAAATGAGAATCGGCGCCAATCCCTAAACGTAAACGGGCGAACTCCGCGGTACCAAGCGCATCAATTACCGATGCCAGCCCCTTTTGGCCGCCGGCGGAGCCCCGGGCACGAAATCGGACCACACCCAAATCCAGGGCAAGATCGTCACAAATAACCAGTATGTCCTCAAACGGGCAGTTTAATTCTTTAACGGCAGCCGCCACCGCTAAACCACTTAAATTCATATAGGTGTGAGGCTTGAGCAACCAAAACTCGGTCTCATTATATGTAGCGCGCGCAACGACTCCCCGCCAGCGCCTGCCTTGATCAGAGGCACGCAAACGACCAGCCAGGGCATCCACCGCCATAAACCCGTAATTATGCCGAGTCTTTATATAACGGGGTCCCGGATTGCCCAACCCGATAACCAACTTCATCTGAACTCCCCCTGTCAAAAAAAGGGCGCTGTTTGCGCCCTTATTCTTCGTCAGATTTAGTTTCTTCCGGAGCAGCTTCCACTTCGGCATCCGGCGCTTCTTCGGTGTCGCCCTCTTCCTCAGTCTCGAGGCGTGGCGCGGTTACCGAAACCACCACTTCGTCTGTTCCGGAAATAAACTCAACCCCATCGGGCAGCTGAACATCAGCGACGGTTTTGCTTGCTCCAATTTCCAAATCAGTGATGTCTAGCTCCAGCCACTTGGGCAGATTACCGGGCAGACAACGGATGTCAATCTCCCGCAATTGCTGCTGCAAGATACCGCCGGCTTTAACACCCTCGCTTTCACCGTTCAGGTGGACAGCGACCGTAGCATTGATGGGCTGACTCATATCAACCACATAAAAGTCCAGGTGGGTAAAGTGTCCCTTAATATTGTTGCGCTGCATATCCTTAATCATTACACTGTACTTTTCACTGCCGACCGAAAGCTCAAGTAATGAGTGGGCATTGCCACTATTGAATAGAGCAATCAGGTCAGACTCGGGAACGGTTATCGTACGGCTATCAACTCCCCGTCCGTAGAGAACTGCAGGAATCATTTTGTTATTGCGATCCTGGCGACTGGCGCCAGTGCCACTGTGTTTACGCTCTTGAGCCTTAAGTACTGGTTGTGCCATATTGGTTCCTCCTTGTGCCTAATTCCAGTTCAGTATACCCGTAACCCCCGGTAAAGTCAAACTCAGGTAAGGTCAAATAAAGTACTTATTGACAGATCCTCGTGTATGCGGATAATTGCGTTGGCTAACAGTTCCGCCACAGAGCAAATCTCCAGCGCCGGGAAATGTTTATCCTCGGGCAAATGAATTGTGTCGCAAACCACCAGTTCTGTAAGCGGCGCTTCCGTTAAACGTTGGATCGCGGGTCCGGAGAACACCGGATGCGTACAACAAGCATATACAGCTTTTGCGCCATGGTCCACCAAAGTTTGCGCTGCAAGTGAAATGGTGCCCGCAGTGTCGATGATATCATCCACCATAATTGCGCTCTTACCCTTGATATCACCGACTATATTCATGATTTCTGCCACGTTGGGCTGGGGTCTGCGCTTATCGATAATCGCAATGGGCACCTGCAGTCGTTCAGCCAGCTCCCGGGCTCGGCCAACACCACCGATGTCAGGCGAGACAACGACCATATCGTCTAAACCTTTACTAGCAAAATGTTCGGCCAGAAGCGGTACCGCTGTCATATGGTCCACGGGAATATCGAAAAATCCCTGTATAGCGCCTGCATGCAAGTCAATAGTAAGAACCCTGTCGGCGCCGGCCTTTGTCAGCAAATTGGCAACCAGCTTTGCTGTAATCGGGTCCCGAGCCCTGGTCTTACGGTCTTGGCGTGCATACCCATAATAAGGTATTACCGCATTAATACGTTTTGCAGAAGCCCGCTTCAGAGCATCGATTACCACCAACAGTTCCATTAAATTTTCGTTGGCGGGAGCGGAGGTGGGCTGAACCACAAACACATCAGCGCCGCGAACACTTTCGCCGATTTGCACCCGTACTTCGCCATCACTAAACCTCCCCAGCTTTGCATCGCCCAACGGTGTTTCAATTTTTGCAGCTATGGCTTTGGCCAGTTCGCGATTGGCGCTGCCAGAAAAGATTTTCAACTTGCGGTCATAATACAT
Source organism: Bacillota bacterium (assembly GCA_009711825.1). Taxonomy (NCBI): domain Bacteria; kingdom Bacillati; phylum Bacillota; species Bacillota bacterium. The sequence goes on from VEMY01000042.1 coordinate 8,523, forward strand.
TTAGTCTTTCCTCCAGTCTGGTTTAACGGTCTGTCGACACCGGGCAACTGCCAACGCCCGGGCGGGCACGTCATCGGTAATTGTAGAACCTGCCGCAACATATGCGTTGTCTTCGACATTGACAGGAGCGATCAAATTACTGTTACTCCCGATAAAGGCCTTATCCCCAATTGTGGTAATATGTTTCTTTTGACCGTCATAATTTGCGGTTATTACTCCGCAGCCAATGTTGGCGTGCGCTCCAATCCTCGCGTCACCCACGTACGCCAAATGAGGCACTTTACTGCCGTCGCCTGTATGGGCATTTTTCAGCTCAACAAAATCACCAATGCGGTTATCGCGACCGATTTGGCAATTGGGGCGGATATAGGCGAAGGGACCAACAGTGGTATTGTCGCCGATTGCCGAGTCCGAGATAATTGAGTTGCGGACCGTGACATTGTCTCCAATCCGGACATTTTCCAAAGTGGTTTCAGGACCAATTATGCAGTCTTCCCCAATTTCCGTCCCGCCTTTGATAAATGTATTGGGCAAAATAATTGTGTCGGGCGCAATCTTCACATCCACGTCAATCCAGGTGCTCCCGGGATCAACAATTGTTACTCCGGCAAGCATTAGGCGCTGATTGGTACGGTTTTTTAGCTCTTCGGCAACCACTGCCAACTGAACACGGTCATTAACCCCGGACATTTCCATGGGGTCCGACAGCTGATAGCCACCCACCGGCAAATTGTCCTGATTCAGTAAGGACAGGACATCCGTCAGATAGTACTCATCCTGGGCGTTGGCAGGAGTTAAGCGCTTTAGCACCGGCGAGACCCGTGGCCAATGGAAACAAAAGCTGCCGCTATTCACCTCAGTAATCTTACGCTGGCTGGGGTCGGCATCTTTATGTTCAACAATCCCCTGGACCCTGCCATCAGGATTGCGGATAATCCTTCCATAGCCGGTTGGGTCTTCAACATCGGCTGTGAGGACGGTTGCGGCGTTTTGACCGGCAAGGTGGTGATTAACCAACCCTTCGAGACTCTGGGCCGTCAACAGTGGGGCATCGCCATTTACAACCAGCACATTACCTTCAAACCCAGACAATGCTGATGCAGCTTGCAGCACAGCGTGTCCAGTTCCCAACTGCTCATGTTGACTAACCCAGTGGACATCCTTTTGTACCGCAGACCGCACCATGTCTGCTCCATAACCGACCACTACAAAGGTCTGCTCTACACCAACGGCTTCCAGGGTTGCGATAATTTGCTCCAGCATTGTCCGACCGCCAACTTTATGTAAAACCTTAGGCAACTTAGACTTCATCCGCGTTCCCTTGCCGGCAGCCAAAATTACAGCGGCCAAAGTTTTCATCTAACCGTCCCCCTTTGTCAAATAAAAATATACCGTATCCCTGTTGCAGGGTCAAGCCAACAAAAAAGGAGCCGCCAAGCTCCTTACGCTTCTTCCAGGATTTCGTTATTGTATTTATCGAGGATAGCAGTTTGAATCAGGTTTCTTGTTTCTGTGGTTATGGGGTGGGCAACGTCACGAAACTCGCCATCAGCGCCTTTTCTACTGGGCATAGCCACAAAGTAGCCGTTATTGCCCTCTACAACCTTAATGTCATGGACCACAAACTGATCGTCAAAAGTTACAGATACAACCGCCTTCATGCGTCCTGCCGCGTTAACCCTGCGAATTCGAATGTCAGTAATATTCATATTCTCACCCCTTGTAGAAGTTATAAAGCTGTATAATACTTCTGCGTAGGTCAGAAAATTCCTGCTACTTAATGGAAGTTTTTAAATATTTTTCACCTTCAGACCACTATTGGTCAAAGCTTGAATCAACTTATCGATATGTTCTTGATTTTTGGTCTCCAAGGACATTGTTACCTGGGTCCAATCCAGCGCCAGACCTTCCTGATGCCGGTCATGGGTAACAGAAATAACATTGGCGCCCAGTTTGGCAACGATATTTAGGACCTTTTGCAAGTTGCCAGGGCGGTCTGGAATCGTCAATTGCAAGGTTGCCAAGCGGCCGGTTTCATGGAGGCCGCGCTCAATTATGCGCGCTATCAGATTAACATCCACATTGCCTCCGCTGACAACGATGGCGGTGGGCACAGGTTTCATGCTTTCAGGTTGATACAGTGCGGCGGCCAGGCCAACGGCCCCAGCGCCTTCTACCAAGGTTTTTAAACGCTCAAGACTCAGCAGCATTGCCGAGGCGATTTGTTCGTCAGAAACAGTCACAACTGCGTCCAAGTGCTCCAATAGCAACTTGGATGTAACTTTGCCTGGGCGCTTTACGGCAATTCCGTCGGCGATTGTCGATGTGGCCTGGGACTCTGTCAATTGCCCCCCTAAAAAACTGCGGTACACCGCATCAGCGCCTTGCGCCTGCACCCCTACCAGGCGCACAGATGGCTTCATGGCCTTAAGGGCGCTCGCAATTCCAGCAGCCAGCCCGCCGCCACCGATTGGCACCACCACTTGCTCCACTTCCGGCAGCTGCTCCAACAGTTCTAACCCGATTGTCCCCTGGCCGGCAATAATCCGCTTATCGTCGAAAGCATGGATGTACTCAAGCTTTTGTTCAGCTGCCAGCTCTACAGCTACCTGGTAGCACTCATCGTAGTTGTTTCCCTGTTGAATAACATGGGCGCCGTAATTCCGCGTGGCTTCCGCCTTGGTGAGCGGCGCTCCCTCAGGCATGACGATTGTTGATTTCAATCCCAGCTGACTGGCGGCATAGGCAACTCCCTGGGCATGATTGCCAGCGGAAGCAGCAATTACTCCCGGACAGTCAGGGAGAATATTGAGTATACGGTTGGCGGCCCCCCGCAGCTTAAAGGAGCCGGTCTTTTGGTGGCACTCCAACTTAAAATGCACCGGGTACCCGGTCATCTGACTGATAGAGCGAGAATAGCGCGTTGGTGTGACGCGGATAATCTCGGCGATTGCCGCACGGGCGGCCTTAATTTCTTCCAAGCCTAGGGATTGTTCCATTATTATTCCTCCCACGTAACAGAGATAGTTTCGTCGGGGTTCAAGGTCAGTAGTGAAGAGTATTTGCTGACGAGCTTATCAACAGGCTGCCCTGTCGCTATCAACACACCGGTTCCCACTACCCGGGCGTCGAACTCCTTTACCAAGTGTTCCAATCCCAAAGCAGAGCCACCGGCCTTCATAAAATCATCAATTATCAACACATTGCTGCCCGCCGCCAAACTGCGTTTGGGTAAAAACATGGTTTCAATCCTGCGCCCGGAACCGGTGAGATAATTGGTAGAAACCGAGGGTCCCTCTGTCACCCGGTTGCTGCGTCTCGCAATCAGCAAAGGGCAGTTGAGATAATAAGCTGTAAACATAGCCAGCGGTATCCCCTTGGTTTCCAGCGTCAGCACCTGGTCCGGTCTAGTTTCTGAGAATAGATGCGCAAAGATTAGACCGAGACGGGCGGTGACTGCAGGATTGAAAAGCAAATCAGAATAATAAACAAAGCCGCCAGTCAGACGACGCTGGGGCGCGTTGAGCTCTGCAGCCAGTTCCTGAAGGATTTGGGCAGCTTTTTGCTTACTGATACCCGGGCGGTAGCAAACACCGCCTGCAGCCCCGATGCTGGACTCAATGGATGCGTTTGTAGAAGACAGAACCTCCTTGATAAAGCTCAGATCTTCACTTAAGGTCGATTTAGCTACATTATATTTATTTGCGAACTCGCTCAGGGAAAAGAAGCGGTTTGGATTGGCAACCAGCTCGGCGGTCATGGCCACCAGTCGTTGATTGCGACTATTCTTTGGTTTTTCCATGTGCTCAACTCCAGTGGCATAATTATCCTAATTATATGCCGAACACCGCTGTTATGGCAACATAATAGAAAAATAACGACTAAAAAGCCGCTATTTAGCCTGCGGCTGCCAACTGGGCAAGCGCGCACTAATTAATTTATAATCGCTTTCCTTGTCCACATCCGTACCCAGTTCCGGATAAGCAGACAAAATTGCCCGACAGCGCACTCCAAGGATGGACGACATCTTTGCCTCGATCTCCGTAAGGGAAAGGCGCCGGGAAACTAATTTACACAAAGTGCCCAATCCGACCAAGCGGGCCATGCGCAGGGGGCTTTTCCTGGCTTCAAAAAACTGTTCCGCCGCCTTTGCCGCAACCGGTACGGCCCCTGAATCAATAACAATAATATTACCCCCGGTAAAAACTCCGTCTCTTAACTTGGCATAAGTCCGTTTCATGCCAGGGAACACACGCTCGTTGTCTTCCCTGCTAACCAGCGGATAAAACAGTTCTGCGTCACGGCAGCGAGAGAGGAAATCTTCTACCGCTTGACTGGTAATCAGCGGGATGTCGCAGGATGAAAGGATGAGCGTCCCTTCAAGCTCCCGGGCTGCAGCGAGAATATTTGCAATCATGCTTCCTTGCTGGGGAATAACCTTGACATCATCGCCGACAAGCGTACTCAGCTTGTCTTCCGGCCCGACGACAGCCACCCCAGCTAAATCTGTCTGGAGATAGCAGTCGATTACATATTCGAGCATCGGCCGACCATTGATTGCCAAAAAAGCTTTGTTGGCGACAGCCTCGCCCTCCCGGACCTTATGGTCTAGATTATCCCCCGCGAGAATAACAGCGTATACAGGCTTCATCGCTCACCCTCCTTAAAGGTAGTTACACAGGAGAATTCTACCTGATGTTTGATGCCATTGTAAATAGTCATTGCCCGTTTATGTTCTTGTGTCAGTGCAAAAATTGTCGGTCCGCTGCCAGACATCAGTGCCGCCAGGGCCCCCAGCTCCATAGTTTTTTGCTTAAGGCGCTTTAACAAAGGATGGGTCGTGAATGTCACGCTTTCCAACACATTACCAATGGCATTGGTTAAAGCCTGTACATCCTGATTATAAACGGACTCAATCAGACGGGGTGTATCAGGACGTCTAATTACCCGGGCAGGCTGATAATTAGCATACACCTCTTTTGTAGAAACACCTAAGTTTGGCTTGATGAGCACCAGCCATAACCTGGGCGGCGTTGGCAAGGGGGTCAGCACTTCGCCAACTCCCCTGGCCAGCGCGGTCCCTGAATCTAGACAGAAGGGAACATCGGCCCCGACCTGTAATGCGAGGCCGGCCAATTCCCGCCGGGTCAGACCGGCCTTCCACAGGCAGTTTAGGGTTTTGAGTGCAGCAGCCGCATTGGCGCTGCCGCCCCCCAGACCGGCGGCAACTGGAATTTGCTTATGGATAGTTATCTTTATGCCCTTTTGGGGTTGACAATGTTGCTGCAGCAGCCTGGTCGCCTTCCAAACGAGATTACTTTGCCCTCTCGGCACAAATGGATGGGCGCATTCAACGATTATCTTGCGGTCTTCTCTAGTTTCAAACACCAGGCGGTCATACAACTCAATTCCCTGCATAACCATCTCCAATTCATGATAACCATCCGCCCTGCGTCCGAGTATATCTAGAGATAGATTTATTTTTGCCGGCGCGAAAACTACTTCCTGTTCAATCTTTGATCGCCTCCAGAGAGATTTACACTATATAATTCACCTGTGGAAGCAAAATTCCTGCTTTTTGCAGAACTGGTTTTCGACCGATAATTAAATAGCAAATCCCTCACCGGCGCCAGCTTTTCATAGAACATGACAATCAAATCGCCAGGTTCGCTGGCAAGCAACGCTTTTTGCAACGCCTCTAGCTCGCAGGCAATTTCCTCAACTACCAGCCCGGGACGCGCAGCCTTTGCCGCGTCCGCTAGAATCCTGCTGACTTCACCCGGAGACCGGTCTCGCAAATCCTTATCCTCTTTAACGTAAACTTTGTCAAACTGACCGCAAATTCCGCCGACAGTCTTTATGTCTTCATCCCGCCGATCGCCGGGGACACCGACAACGCCAATCAATTGTTTGGCATCCAGGCCCCGGGCCAGATTCAATATCTGCTGATATCCCTCAGGATTGTGTCCGTAGTCTATCAACACGCGCACATCGCCAAAGGTGTACAAATTTGCCCGTCCGGGGTTGTGCACCTTGGAATCAAAACTTGTTAACCCCCGGGCAATATCTGACGGCGAAACATCCAAGCCCCACAACGCTCCGGCAGCCGCCAGGCAATTTTCCACATTATATCCAGCCCTACCGTTAAAGGTAATTTCTATTTCAGCCAGGGCCGCCACCTGCACCCTGCTTTCACCTTCCAGAAAATAAATGGCGTTGTGCTGGACAGTGACACCTCTGCCGCCTTCACTTAAGTGTCTGAGAAACTCTTTGTTGGGAGAACGACTGTACAGGATAACTTTACCCGGACAGCGCTCCGCCATGGCCAACACTCTGCCGTCATCGGCATTTAACACAGCATACCCTTTTGATGATACTGTTTCAACCACTAGAGATTTAACATGCGCCAGGTCTTCAAGGGTTTCGATACCATCCAGGCCTAGGTGGTCGGCGGCGATATTAGTCACAACCCCAACATCAGCCACAGAGTAACCAAGACCCCTGCGGACCATCCCTCCCCGGGCAGTTTCTAAGACAGCCACCTCCACCAGAGGGTCAGAGAGAACAACGTCGGCGCTGACAGGCCCGGTATTGTCTCCCTGATCAACGAGAGCGCCATCAATATAGATTCCATCGGTGCTGGCCAACCCAACCTTTTTGCCCGAAGCATGCAGCGTATGGGCAATAAGTCGGCTGGTCGTAGTTTTTCCATTTGTTCCTGTCACACTGAGTACGGGAATGCTATGACGCCGATGCCAAGGAAACAGATAATCGACAATCGCATCGCCTACCGGCCGTCGCTTGCCATGGCTGGGAAACAGATGCATTCGAATTCCCGGCGCCGCGTTCACTTCAATAACGGCCCCGGCATCCACGATTAACGGGCTGGCTATATCTGCGGTAACGATGTCGATTCCGGCAACATCGAGATTGAGCACCCGGGCAGCCCGCTCTGCCAGACGCATGTTGTCGGGATGCACGATATCCGTCACGTCTTCAGCGGTCCCACCGGTACTCAAGTTTGCATTATCCCGCAAATTTATTGATTCGTCCTTCTCCGGGACATAGTTCATGGTCAGGTTTTGCCTGGCAAGAACATTGAACATAACCTGGTCGGCACGGATACGGGTCAGCGGTTTTTCATGGCCCTCGCCCCGCAGTTTATTTTGGTTTTCGATTTCAATCAATTCCTTGATTGAATGAACCCCGTCGCCGGTAACCTGCGCAGGAAAACGTTCTGCTGCCGCTTCCACACGACCATTGACCACCAGCAATCGGTAGTGTCTTCCCTCTATTTGTTCTTCGACGATAATGTTGTTGCTATAGTTTTCCGCCACTTTATAGGCGGCACGCACCTCCGCCTCACTAAGAAGATTCAAACTGACCCCTTTGCCTTGATTGCCGTCGCAAGGCTTAACGACCACCTTACCCCCCAGCTCCTGAGCAATTTCTACTGCATGTTCTTCATCGCGGGCAACCTTGCCCCGGGGAGTCGGAATCATCGCCTCGTTTAACAGCTTATTTGTAATCGTCTTATCGCAGGCAATGTCTACCCCAATGCAGGATGTAAGACCGGTAATAGTGGCCTCAATATAGCGGTTATAACAACCAGTGCCCAGGCGCAACAAGCTGCCAGGACCAAGC
>VEMY01000043.1 GCA_009711825.1 Bacillota bacterium
TCCTCCAGTTAGTGCGCGGCGATTTCAGAAACCGATAGACGGTATCTTTGGCTACGGCTTGGGTACTCGATAACAGGCGAAGAAATGGTTTGCCAGTAAAGGCCAGAGAGAACAGAAACATAAACACATCACTGCTGGGAATACCTTTTTCTTTGCGTCCATTAGATTGAGTCAGAATGGTTGTGATGCGGGCTTCTTTCAGAAAAGCTGAAATTGAAGACTGGACAGTGTTTTCATCAAGTAGATTATTTGGTAACATGGTAGTGCAAGAACACCCTTTCGCTGGTTGTTGGGGTTTTGGCACTTCCATTTTACCAGCAAGGGGTGTTTTTGTACACCTTTGAGGCCAATAAAGTCAGGGGTTTACGGGTGTTTTACACCTGCGAAACTTGAGTTAGTAATAATAATCGGCATGCTGGTGGGGTGGTTGCTTGTAACGTATGTTGAGGGCCAGCGGACGGGTGAATACAACTGGACACTTGTAGCCGCGGGTATGGCGGGCACTGTCTTTGCTTATGTGATCCATTTGTTGCAGTCCAAATCTAGAACGCCCAATATTCCCGAAGCTGATGAACGCAGTCAGTATTTGCTTTTGCGCTTCTGCTCTTTTGCCCTGTACTTTGTACTCTTTATCAGTGCCGCGATGTTGCTTGGCTTGTATATCATGGGAATTGAATCGGTATCGACTATCGCGTTGATTTTTTATATGATAATCCTCTTTATTGTATTAGGAGTTGGCGGGTTTATCATCAGACGCTTGTAGTGGTATTGGCGGGATAGAATTCTTGTAGGAAAAGCAGGTGTTTACTTTGCATGAACAGTCGTTATTTCAATGCCCAGTTTGCAGCGAAGTGTTGTTCCGCGAGCAAAAACAGTATTTTTGTCAGAACAAACACAGTTTTGACCGGGCCAGGCAGGGCTATGTCAATCTGCTGTTGCCCCGGCATACAGGCGCAGGCAATCCAGGGGACACCCGGGAGATGTTGCAAAGCAGGCGCGCGTTTCTGGACCGGGGGTATTATGAGGAGTTTTCTCGAAAGTTAAATGAAACGGTCGCCAACACGCTGTCCTCTGCGAAGGAGGCGCAAATCCTTGATGCAGGTTGCGGTGAGGGATATTATACCTGGCGCCTGAAGAATTACCTGGCCGGGAATTCTCCTGATATCTATGGAATTGATGTATCACGTACAGCAATTCAATATGCCGCTGGTCGCGATCGGTCGATTAGTTTTGCTGTGGCCAGCAATTACCATATCCCTGTGCTGGATGATGCTCTAGACTGCATCATTTGCGTCTTTGCCCCCCGTGACGAAGGTCAGTTTAGCCGGGTGTTAAAACCGACTGGAACGGTTGTGGTGGCGGCGCCGGGCACCCGGCATTTGAATTCCCTCCGGAAAAGGCTGTCAGTTGACCCTGAACGCCTGGGGTCAAAGGGAGATATGGCTGGTGGTTTTTCCCTTATGGATACTGCAAATGTCACCTACGACATATGCCTGGAAAACGAGGACATCTTAAATTTGCTGCAGATGACTCCGTACAGTCGCCATGTTGAGGCCGGGGCTGTGGCAGCTCTGGAGAAAGTTGAAAAATTGGAAATAACGGTGGATATTGATATTCGGGTGTATAAACAAATTTAATGTTTGGGAGAGATGAAAGTGAGTTATTTGACAGTAGCCCTATTACAAATGGCGCAAACAAATAATCCGGAGAATCTAGACAAAGGACTCAACTTTTGTCGGCAGGCAAAGGCGATGGGCGCGGACATTGCCCTGTTCCCCGAAATGTGGAATGTTGGCTATCAGTTTCCGGAACGGGAGGCGGATGTTGCACAGTGGCAAAGATAGGCTATCGACCAAAACAGTGATTTTTTCGTCCGGCATCAGGAGTTGGCGGCGGAGTTGGATATGGCAATTGCCATTACTTACCTTGAGCTTTGGGAGGGTTTGCCCCGAAATACGGTTGCTCTTATCGACCGCACAGGCAAAACTGTGCTTACATACGCCAAAGTTCACACCTGCGATTTTGGCTTCGAAGCCCTGTGCAATCCCGGCGAGGAATTTTACACCTGTGAGTTGAATATGGCTCAGGGCAATGTAAATATTGGAGCAATGATATGTTATGACCGGGAGTTTCCCGAGAGCGCCCGGATACTGATGCTCCAGGGCGCCGAGATAATCCTCATTCCCAATGCCTGCGGCATGGAGGAGAACCGCAAGACCCAGCTGCGGGCCCGGGCTTATGAGAACATGGTCGGGGTGGCCCTGGCCAATTACGCCGGTGAGAGTTGCAAGGGCCACTCGGTCGCATATGACGGGATTGGGTTTACCGGCGCAAACGGACGCTCCCACAATACACTGATTGTAGAGGCGGGTGAAGCGGAGGGCGTTTACCTGGCCCGGTTTGATCTAGAGAAGCTGAGAAATTATCGTAGCAGTCAAACCTGGGGCAATGCCTACCGCAAACCCCGGGCCTACTCTTTGCTGCTATCCGAGGAAGTTAAGGCGCCGTTTATCCGTAAAGATTCCCGCCGTGAATTAGACACCGGGCAAAGGAGAGATGATTGTGAGTAAAAACGAAACGCTAAAAGAGTATATTCGTAAAAACTATGGTCAGATTGCCGAGAGTGGCAGCAGCGGTTCATGCTGTAGCGGCGGTTGCAGCTGTAGTGGAACAACGCTTGTGCCGGCCGAGACATCTGCCCGCCTGGGTTATACCGGGGAGGAGCTGGCGGAGCTGCCCGCAGGCGCAAATATGGGGCTGGGTTGTGGCAACCCAGTGGCGCTGGCAGCGCTGAAAGTAGGTGAAACAGTTCTGGACCTCGGTTGCGGTGGCGGGCTGGACTGTTTCTTGGCCAGCAAGCAGGTGGGGCCCGACGGCCATGTTATTGGAGTCGATATGACCGCAGAAATGATTAGTTTGGCACGCAAGAACGCCACAGAAGCCGGCTATGATAACGTGGAGTTCCGCCTTGGGGAAATCGAGCATTTGCCGGTGGCTGATAATACGGTGGACGTTATTATTTCCAATTGCGTACTCAACTTGTCTACTAACAAGGCACAGGCATATCGTGAAATTTATCGGGTGCTTAAGCCCGGCGGACGGCTGATGATTTCGGACATCGTTGCCACCGTTCCACTGCCGGAGCAGGTGCGCAGCGATTTGCAGTTATTTGCCGGCTGTGTCGCTGGCGCCGAACATGTTGATAATTTGCGGGAACTCATGAATCAAGTAGGTTTCACTGGGATTGATCTCACACCTAAAGATAACAGCCGTGAAATTATCCAGTCCTGGGCTCCGGGCAGCAAGCTTGAAGAGTATGTTGCCTCGTTCAATATTACAGCCAATAAACCAAGTTGACGCTAGTGGAGGTCGGAGCGCCATGAAACCTGTTATACGTTTCGCCGTAGCGACAGATATAGACATCTGTCTACAGTATGACCATTGCAAAGACCGCGGACTCCTATTGCGGAAAATAGAGGCCGGTGAGCTCATCATCGCAGAACTGGACGGTAAACCGGTCGGATACTTGACTATTCAGTTCATCTGGGAAGTTTTGCCGTATATAAGTTTAGTCCGGGTGGCGGAGCCATTTCAGCGCCAGGGTATCGGTCGGAGGATGCTTGCTTTCCTAGAGCAGCACCTCCGGGAACAGGGGCATAAGCAATTGCTTAGTTCCTCCCAGGTTGATGAGCCGGAGCCGCAAGCCTGGCATCGAGCCCGGGGTTTCCGGGAATGCGGGATTCTCGCTGGAGTTAACGAAGGTGCCATCGGCGAGGTGTTCTTCCGCAAGAAGCTGTAACACAAACCTGGTCAGGCTGTACGCGCCTGGCCTTTTGTGAGCTTAAACGCAGGGAGGTTAATACATGGCTAGTACACGCGTGCATATAAACGGAACGATACATACAATGGACGGCCGCGGTCAACGAGGATAAGCTTAAAGGGACTGTTAGCGAAGGGAAGTTGGCAACGTGATTGTTGTGGATTAAGATCCGTTTCAGGTTTCACCGGAGGAGTTGTCTGCAATCCGTGTGCAGAAAGTGTATGTCGGTGGAGAATTACAAAATCAGTTCGGTTGACAGCTAACCCCTGTTTTGGTATATAAAATATGTATTAGCACTCCCGTTAAAGGAGTGCTAATACGAGCCGATTTAAATGTTCAAGAAGGAGGAATTTTTGTGGCAGTACGGGAATTTCAGGCGGAGTCCAAACGACTCTTAGACTTAATGATCAACTCAATTTACACCCACAAAGAGATATTTTTGCGGGAACTCATTTCCAACGCCAGCGATGCAATCGACAAGATTTATTACAAAGCGTTGACCGATGATTCCCTGGAATTTAATAAGGAAGATTACTTTATTCGGATTACGGCAGACAAAGATACGCGGCTGTTGACAGTCTCTGATACAGGGATTGGCATGACCGAGGCGGAGCTTGAGGAAAACCTCGGGGTCATAGCCCAGAGTGGTTCTCTTAACTTCAAAAAAGCTCATGAGCTTAAAGATGATCACGATATTATCGGCCAATTTGGCGTTGGATTTTATTCCGCCTTTATGGTCGCGGACGTTGTCACGGTAATAACCAAGGCCTTCGGCAGTCAACAGGCATTCAAATGGGAATCCCGGGGCGCCGATGGCTATACTATTGAACCTTGTGAGAAGGAAACCGTGGGCACAGAGGTTGTCCTGAAAATCAAGGAAAACACAGAAGATGAAGACTATGATCAGTATCTGGATGAACATAGTCTCAAGGCAACAGTAAAAAAATACTCGGACTTTATTCGCTACCCAATTAAGATGGATGTCACCGAGACACGGCTCAAAGAAGGCAGCGATGAGGATTACGAGCAGGTTACTGAGGAAAAGACCGTCAACAGCATGGTGCCAATCTGGAAGCGCAATAAAAATGAGCTTACTCGGGAAGATTACGAGAACTTCTACGCAGAAAAACGCTATGGCTTTGACAAGCCTCTTCGCTATATTCACATCAATGCTGAAGGCACTGTAAGCTACAAGGCGATTCTGTATATTCCGGAGAAAATGCCCTTTGATTTCTATACGCCGGAATATGAAAAGGGCCTTGAGTTGTATTCCAATGGCGTTCTGATCATGAACAAATGCGGCGAACTTCTGCCCGACTATTTTAGCTTCGTTAAAGGCATGGTCGATTCCGAGGACTTCTCTCTGAATATTTCCCGGGAGATGCTACAGCATGACCGGCAGCTGAAACTGATTGCCAAGAACCTTAAGAACAAGATTAAGAGCGAATTGGAGGATCTGCTCAAAACCGACCGGGAGGAGTATGAAAAGTTTTATCAGTCTTTTGGCCGCCAGTTGAAATATGGTGTTTACAGCGAGTTTGGCAGCAATAAGGAATTGCTCCAGGACCTGTTGCTTTTCCATTCTTCCAGGGAGAAAAAATTAGTTACCCTGGCTGAATACGTGGAAAGGATGCCCCAGGAGCAAAAGTATATCTACTACGCTGCCGGGGATTCCCTGGAGCGGATTGAGAAACTGCCCCAGACCGAATTTGTCGCCGACAAGGGGTATGAGATTCTTTACTTTACCGATGATGTGGATGAGTTTGCGATTAAAATGCTTCGGGCATACAAAGATAAGGAGTTTAAGTCAGTAGCCAGCGGCGATTTGGGTATCGAGGGTGAAGAATCAGCAGAGGACGATACTGAAGAAAATAAAGCGCTGTTTGACAAAATGAAAGAAACTTTAGGAGACAGAGTAAGCTCCGTCCGTATTTCTAAGCGTCTGAAACAGCATCCTGTTTGTCTTGCCAATGAGGGCGAGTTGTCCATAGAAATGGAAAAAATCCTCAAAGCGATGCCCAACAGCAACGAAAATATTAAAGCCGAAAAGATCCTGGAGATTAACCCGGATCATGCAGTATTTGAGACCCTTAAGACGGCCCATGCTGGCGATGGGGAAAAATTTGCTCTATATACCGAGCTTTTGTACAATCAGGCGTTGCTTATCGAAGGCCTTCCGGTTGAGGACCCAGTGGAGTTCTCCAACAAAATCTGTAAAATGATGTCTTAAGAAAAGCCGCTGCAGGCACAGCTTGCAGCGGCTTTTTGGATCTATTAAATTTGTTGTGTTTTATGCCAAAATCTCTTGGTAACGGCGAAACTGGCGACACAGACAGCGATACCCAACAGAGCACCGACGACGATATCCAGGGGGAAGTGAACGCCAACCATCACCCGCGAAACAGCGGTGATGCTGGCCAGTACAAATGCATAAGTTCCCAGCTGTTTATTGGTGTGCCAAATCGCGGAAGCAATCACAAAGGCGCTGGCCGCGTGCATGCTGGGCAGCGAACTGTTGGCCGCATGTTCAATCAGACTGTCAATTTCCAGCGCTACAAACGGGCGTGGCCGCAGGGTCTAAAATCCGCAAGGCCTGGACTGTAATCGCCACGGCAGCTGGCCCCATCAAGAAAGGAATCAGTTTTTTGTCCTTACGCCAGATTAAATAAGCGATGCCGAATAGATAAATGCATGCAAAAATAGTCGAGGACAGGTCGGATATATTAATCATCAGATTGCCAAGGGTTGGACTGGTGCTGGCAACGTCAAACAGATACATGAATAAGCGTTCATCGATAATCGTTATAAATCCCATTTATGATTCCACTGCAGAAAGTCCCTTTTCCCTTATAATTTCTTCCATTAACGGCAGGATTTTGCACCCCGGAAATTGAAGTAATACCTAGGAATATCGAGCTATTCCTACATAATCGGTGCATAAGGGGT
>VEMY01000044.1 GCA_009711825.1 Bacillota bacterium
GTTTTCTCTAGCCAACAGGAACTTGACCTTGAACTCTTTGATTATGTAAACTGGTTCAACAATGTTCGCATACACGGATCACTGGACTATCTAACACCGAATGAGTACAAGCTAATGCACCTTTAAATATTTGTCCAGTTTAGTGTTGACATACCAGTCCTGACTCTTCAGTTCCTAGAGCGGGACTCTGTTGTTATGTTTGCACTTAGCCGCTGAGCCAAATGTAATATGGCCCCTTGTCCGATTCCCTTCACCCCACTCAAAAGACCGTGGATGTATAAGATTGATAACCGGTGTAAAGCGGAGAATAATTGACATTTTCAGTTTATTCGCTATCATCAGAGATGAGGGCGAAAAGCAGTGTATGTTTCTTTTGTCAACACAGTGCGTTTTCCCCCGGTATAGAGTATATCTGACTCTGGTACTACAGCAAGGGGGATGCACATGCACAGGCTGGAAAAACTGAGGAATCATATTGATGGCATCCTGCACAGTGTTGTCGCTGCCTATGAGCGCAGATGCGGCTTCCTTCACTTGTACGGGGTGGCCCAGGCGGCCGCCCTGCTGGCGGAAAGAAAGGGACTTGCCCCCGATATAGCAGCTGCAGCTGCCATGCTCCATGACATTTACACTTACCGGACAGGACACACTGCCCTGCACAGCCACAACAGCGCAGAAGAGGCCCGCCCCGTGCTGAGAGACATGGGCATTTTCTCTCAGGAAGAGCAGTTGCTGATTCTCTCGGCTGTCTTTCATCACTCGGACAAGACCCATAGGCATGATGAGTACGATGAAATCCTTAAAAACGCCGATGTCCTGCAACACTATCTATACAATCCTGCCCTGCCTGTCAGCCCCGGCAATGCGGCCAGGTTGGAGCATACGCTGGCAATCTTGGGTTACTCCACCACTCACCAGATTAGGGTGGCTGAAGTTAAGCATAATAAAGCTTCCGCTCGCGATAAAAGGGCGCTGCTAGCGAACATAGCAGAAAAGATGGCTGATGAGAAGATTGTCGGTGAGCCCGGAAACATAACATTTGCTCACATTGCCCGGCGCTGGCCCGATACCTTAGAACATAAAAGCATTGAACAGTTGGCCGGCAACTGGTGTGCAGCATTCGTCCATCATTGTTGTCAGGAGGCCGGGTTCCTTTTGCCATTCAGGCATCCCAATGTTTCCTGCCGATTTGCCGCCGTCAGGGGCTGGTATGAGTGGAGCACCAGGCGGGAGATAAATCTGTTTACTCCTGCCGAAACAGGTTATATTCCTCAACGAGGGGATATTGTTATTTTTAGAGACAGCATACCTCCTCAAAAGAACAACGCCCCTAGTGGCACCCTAGATCACATTGGCATAGTGCTGAAAAACCTGGATCGTCACATTATTGTCGCCGAGGGCAATGCCGACAACAGCAATCTCTCAGCAATTATGGCAAGAGACCGCTCAGAAAACATCGCAGGTTACATTCATATGGACAACGACTTCGAGTATGAGGGCTGGAAGACAGATTATAAAACCGGTCAGGAGAGAGTTGAAACTTATTCTCCATATCATCCGGTCCCGCAGTCAAGATAATAATCTCGATCGGCGCAGCATTGCTGCCCGTAATCATTATCCCAGCGATTACCGCCTGCTCATTGGCTGTATATAAAGTGCGCAAGATCAGCCCAACTATCTTGTTGAAGGATTAATCCAATATATAGGCTACTTACTGTAGTAAACTGCAGCGAGCCGCCTTTTCTCAATCGCTTCTCTGCCTCTGTGGCAAAATCCGGACAAGGGACCTGTCCCCTTGTCCGGGTTGCCCCATGTGTTAATAGCTCAGTAATGGAGGTTGCTTTATGACAGCGCTAAAAATAAAAAGGTTATTTAGGCAGCAGGGGCAAGTATTGGCTTGTTCATAGGCTTCTTGCTATGCAGGTATGCATTCTTTGGTATGCTGCATAGAATGAAAGATTGGCCATTTGTTTTATTTATATTCGGACTGACTACCATATTTATTGCCGCATTTTTCGATGCCCGAAGGGTAATGGTGCTAACAAACGTTGGCTATATTGGAGGCTTCACGATCGGCATGCTGTTCGGTGTCGATGGAGTAGACCCAGGCGGCGGACCTACCAATAGCGGATGGATTATATGGACAAATTCTCTGCTTATCGCTATTCTTGTGGGCATCATCTGGGAATTAGTTAATAGCCGTATAAGACTATGGATGCAAAATTAATACAACCGTAAAAGCGGCTAGTTAGCTACCAACATGTAGTTTTAGACCTGAGATTTGGACGGTTCCCGATTTGCCAATCGGGAACCGTCCTCTATTTGCATTTATGGGACTAACCCCAAATCCCCGGACAAGGGCAAGCGTGCCGCCGGGGTCTAAGATGTTGTTGGGGTCTAAGTGGCGCTTGATCGCCCGCAAAAGCTCCAACTCATTTTTACCCAAAGCGCCTTCATACCAGGGCGCCAGCATGCGGCCGATGCCGTGATGGTGGCTGAGGGCGGCGCCGGCCTGGCGGATGTGGTCGATGACTCCCGCCTGATATTCCAGATATTCCTCCGGTTCCATGCGGGCAATGAAGATAAAGTAGAGGTTGGTGCCCTGGGGATAGAAGTGTGAGGAGTGGGACATACAGATTGTCTGGGGCCGAGATTTGCAGTATGCCCGCACGTATTTCCAGACGTCGTACAGCCGGTCCCAGGGCACGGCGCATTCCAGGGTATCGATGATTACACTTTACGATTAATGTGGGATTGATTACTATGCAAAATTCGAGGTAACTTTCAAGTAATGTCGAAACAAGTCGGTTTTTGCAACGCGATTGAGCTTGACTTTAGTCGGGGGGGGGGGGGGGGGGAGTTTTAAGGGGGTTCCAGAAAAATAAATTAATAATCGGGGGGATAAGGGGGGACGCTTTTTTTATGGAAAGCAGAGTTGGATGGG
>VEMY01000045.1 GCA_009711825.1 Bacillota bacterium
ATGGTTGTGATGCGGGCTTCTTTCAGAAAAGCTGAAATTGAAGACTGGACAGTGTTTTCATCAAGTAGATTATTTGGTAACATGGTAGTGCAAGAACACCCTTTCGCTGGTTGTTGGGGTTTAGGCACTTCCATTTTACCAGCAAGGGGTGTTTTTGTACACCTTTGAGGCCAATAAAGTCAGGGGTTTACGGGTGTTTTACACCTGCGAAACTTGAGTAAGTTAATGTATAAAGATTTCCTATTCACCTTGGACATCAACTGGTTAAAGTGTCCCGAGTTTGCAAGCTCGGGACTTCTTTTATGCTTTAAATCCAAATACAAGTTGAGGGATATTAATTCACATTGTCGAAGAGAGAAGACAATAATGCTGGGTTGAGGTTGATTCTGATGAGTGCGAAGTGGGTTCTATTTGTAGTTGGTTTCTTGGTCAATGCGCTGAATGCACACACCGTTTAACAACCTCAAAAAATGATGCTAGTAATCGACCCCCAAGGCCTGCAGGTGCAATATCGCCATAGCCATCGGTAGTAGTTGTTACCAAGCTCCACCAGATAGCATCACCAAGATGGTTCCAACGTATATATGCCAAAACCTCCGGCGAGAATTATTAAGATAGTAAACACCAGTACTAAGTGAAGACTGTTAGTTTTTAGAACGTCGACTATTCACCTTTTGGGTTCCGGAAATGTCGTAAAAATTACTCCCCCCGGGAGTTTTTCTGCTTTTAAGGGCGCGTAACCGCTGGGATTTCAGCCGTGTATACATGTTTATAAAAACAGGAGGTGTTAGAAACTGGAGAACAATAATCGAGAATTAATCGGGAAAGCTAGCGTGATAATGTTATTTATTAAAGGTTTGTTAAAGGTTAATCTGTTATTATTATCTGGATAGGGCTTGAGCCTTGTGTTTGCAGATTATGGCAATTAGAATTAAAAATTGATGTGTGGCAGTGGGGAAAATGTTGAAAAATAGAACAGGAGGACTGCATGTGAAAGTATTAATGGTCGAAGATGAAACACATCTGGCAGAAGCCGTTCAACAGATCTTGAAAGTTAATAATTATAGCGTTGATTTGGCTTTTGATGGAGAGCACGGATTGGACTGTGCAATGTCTGGCATTTATGACATCATTGTTCTTGATATCATGCTTCCCAAAATGGATGGCATCACTATCCTGAAAGAGTTACGTAGTAGTGGTGTTACAACCCCCGTAATTTTGCTGACAGCTAAAGGCGAGGTCGAGAATAAGGTTGAAGGTCTTGACAGCGGCGCAGACGATTATTTAGCAAAACCGTTTCATACAGAAGAGTTAATAGCGAGACTGCGGGCTCTTGTACGACGTAAGGGTGAGTTTCATCACGATAATATTTTGTGTTTTAAAGACATTGAGTTTAATCCATTTACTCTGGAGCTTCGGTGTCGTGAAAAAATATATAAACTAACTCTCAAGGAAGGACAGTTGTTGGAATTATTATTAAATCATAAAACGATGATTCTCCCTACATCGATGATTATCGAAAGGCTGTGGGGATTTGATTCGGATACTGAAGATAGTCATGTGCAAGTATATATCTCGTTTCTGCGCAAAAAATTATCTCAGTTGGGCTCGAATGTGACGATTAGATCCGTGCGAGGGGTAGGGTATATTTTGGCAGTACACAAGGAAGTGGAGAAAAATGTTTAACAGACTAAGGAATAGGCTGTTAGTAATAAATATGTCGATTATCTCAATTGTGGTGATTACTGCTTTTGGAATTATTTATTTTATAACCAATGCTAATATTCAGGAAGAAAACCAAGCAAAGTTAGAATCAATTCCTAAATTGCCTAGTATTGTTCTTGGTAGCTCTGAGTTCTATGATCCGCAGTCAGGCCAGGTTGAACGCCGGGTCGTTTTTCCACGGTTGCCTATTGAGTACTCGCAGTCATTTATTACTTTAATCAACGAAGATGGTGAGACAATAGATGTATTCTCTTACATTGATATGCCGGAGGAAGCATACCATCAAATTGTGGCAAAGGCCAGGCAAACAGGAGATCCTCAGGGTTCTGTGTCTTTTGATAACAGGACATGGAAGTACGCTACTTCTTCGTTTGAAGACAGAATGTTGGTACGGGAGCATAACGGTCAACATGAAATTATTGATCATTCTGGTTACATGCAGATATCATTTTTAGATATAACCGATTCACGAAACACTTTGAACCGTCTCTTGCTTACTTTTGTATTGGTGGGCTTAGCCGTAATATGCAGCATTTTCGGCGTTAGTTTATATTTTGCCAACCGGTCTATTCGCCCAATCGAAGAAAGCTGGCACAAACAAAAGCAGTTTGTGGCCGATGCGTCTCATGAGTTGAAAACACCACTTGCTATTATTACAGCAAATACCGATGCATTGCTTGCAGATGGTAATGAAACGATAAACAGCCAAAAGAAATGGATTGATTATATACAATCTGAAACAAGTCGAATGAGTAAACTGGTAAACGATATGCTCTATTTGGCTAAGGTTGAAGACTCTAATGAACTGCAAGTGCCCTTTGATCTGAGTGGCATTGTATCGGACGTAACAGCTTCCCTGGAGGCCATTGTATTTGAAAAAGGGGTTCATCTAACCCAGAATATAGAATCTGACATATTCGTCAAAGGAGACAGTGAAAACATTAAGCGGGTTGTGTTAATATTGCTGGATAATGCAATTAAGTATGTAAATGACAAAGGGAACATTCATATTGAGCTGAAAAAACTCCGAAATACTGCGGTATTCTCTGTTCAGAACAGCGGCGAGGGAATACCGGAAGATAAATTGCCGAGAATATTCGACCGGTTCTACCGTATAGATCCGTCGAGATCGCAGGAAACAGGTGGCTATGGTTTGGGGTTATCTATTGCCAAGGCCCTGGTTGAACGCTCAGGAGGTAGCATTTATGCGGAAAGCGCGGATAACAGCACAACTTTTACCTTTGAACTGAAGTTAATCTGATCGAATAGGGGAGAAAAAACTAAAGACTTCCGGTTGCTAAATAAGCCCGGAAGTTTTTTGTTTCATTAAAGGTTCGTTAAAGGTTTGAACTTTATGCTTGGTTTAAAGAGTAGACTCCATCACAAGGAGGATTTCAAATGAAGGCTTTAGCTATCGTTCTGCTTGTCATTATGGTGGCTGCTGTGATCATCCTTTTCAACGGTGGACTCAGTCAGTTACCGTGGCTGCAGAGGCACATTCCATCTCCAGGGCAGAACTATATGAGCAGGCAATCGGAAGTGCCGCCTCCCATGGACAAAGAGCTTGAAGAAGAATTTGTCGCCGCATATTTTACGGTAAACATGGACCGGATGATGGAACGTATGCGGTCCACGACCGGCAAGATGACAACAGCCGCTCCGCCAATCTCGCCGGGACAGTACCTCGCCTTTGGAGATTCAGAATTACTGGGGGGCAGCATTTATAGCGCGTCCATTGGCGTATACAGCGTGCCCGCTATTTCTGTAGTTGACGCACATCTTGGCGGCGGCTTAGACAGACCAATAATGGGTATCCAAAGCAGCGCAGACATCCCGGAGTTTATGATGAGTTTGCAGGGAGGGAGGTTCGGGGAGTTCAACAACGGCTTAAGAAGCGTGGCCGCTGGGCGTATGCCGGATGCGCTGAATGAATGTATAGTGAGCGAAGAACTCGCGAGGACAGCTGGGCTGTCCGTCGGCGATACACTGTCCCTGTCCTCCTTTGTTCAGGATAAAGACCGAAACAGGAAGGACATCGGATTTGAACTGACGATTGTCGGTATCTATCGGGATTCCACCAACGAATACGCCAACGGCGCAAGGCAAAACGCCTACACCAACCGCCGCAATGAAATTCTGACTACCTTTGAAACGGTGGGCTCGTCAATACCGACAGGGTACAGTGGCGCGCAACTGGCGGCAACCTATTATCTGAAAAGCCCCGATTTATTGGACGCTTTTGCTAAGGAGGTTTACGCAAAGGGACTTGACCCCGTATACGACGTAGTGTCCCCCTAACCGTTCCCATTTCTAATCGTAATAATAAGCCAAAGGAGAGAAAGTCATGTATATTTTGCTCAACGCATTCCGCAATGTATTACGGAATAAAGGTCGAAACTTACTGCTCGGCGCCAGTTTCTTCGTCATCATCGTTTCAGCAGTGGTAGCGATGATGATTAATAGCACAACAGGCACTATCATTGATGATTACAAATCAAGGTTTGCGTCGGTAGTGTCCATCACACCCAATATAGATCGTATGCGCGAGCAAGCGATGGCAGATGGTTCTACCGGCCCTAGGAGGATTTCAGCCCCGATTATTCCTTCGGAACAGTATATTGAATTTGGAAACTCAGAGTATCTTTACGACGCTGTTTATACGGCATTCACGTCGATAAACTGTGATGTTATCACGGCTATTGACGCCGAATTGGGTGGTCAAGCCATGCAGGGAACCATTTATTCCGGTGATGAAGCATCGATACCAACCAGTTTCTATTTCAGCTTGCATGGTAACAAGTTTGGGGACTTTGAGGAAGGTTTGCGCGATCTTGCCGAAGGCCGCATGCCCGAAAACCTGGACGAAGCTATCGTCAGCAGCGACCTAGCAGAACTAAACGACATTTCCATCGGCGACAAGCTATCCTTCACCTCCGAAATAACTCTAAAAGGAGAAAGCAGTTTTGCCGATACGCATAATGTAGAAACCTATTATGATTTAGAGGTCGTTGGCATTTACTACGACGCAACTGATGAATACATGCAGGGCGGACGGCAAAACGCCCGCACCAACCGCAGGAACGAGATACTGACAACCTACGAAACTGTGATGGTTCCTTTCTTACCTGATTATGGCGGAATCACAATTTCAGCAACCTACTTTGTGGAAAACCCCGATATGATTCCTGCCTTTGCCGAGGAACTTTACGCCAAGGGTCTAGATCCGATATTCGATGTGGGAACCGATGAGGCTAGTTACAATAAGATTATTGGGCCGGTGGAGGGCTTGCGCAGTATAGCTGTCACCTTTATGTTCATCGTCCTGCTCTTTGGCGGTGTTATCATCGCCCTGCTTTCTTCTATCGCCATCCGGGAGCGCAAATACGAAATCGGCGTACTGCGCGCCATGGGCATGAAGAAACATAAAGTGGCATTAGGTTTGTGGTCAGAAATGCTGATTATAACCTGCCTTTGTCTAGTGGTTGGGCTTGGTATCGGTATGTTAGTCTCGCAACCCGTAACCAATACTCTGCTGGCCAAGCAGATTGAGGCTGCGGAAGCAGCCAGCCAAATGCCAGGCTTTGGCGGTGGTATGATGATGGGTGGTATGGCAATGGGAGCAGCAGCTTCTAATGTGCAGCCGCTTTCCGAAATCAATATTACGCTGGGGTTTGCCACAATCCTGCAAATCATCGGAATCGCGTTACTGCTGGCAACCTTCGCCGCGCTTATTGCCATTAGCCGCATTACAAAATATGAACCGATAAAAATCTTGATGGAAAGGAATTAGGTGAGCAAAGTGAGCGTTCTCGCACTGAAAAATGTGACATACAGATATGAAGGCGCCAGGAAAACTGTTTTGAAAAGCATCAATGTCGAGTTTAAGGCGGGAAAAGTTTATACGATTGTCGGCAAATCTGGGGCAGGAAAATCGACTCTGCTATCGCTGATTGCAGGGCTTGATGTAAGTGCCGGTGGTGAGATACTGTACAGCGGAGCTGATTTAAAAACAATCGACCGTGACGATTACAGAGCAAAAAACATTGGTGTAATTTTTCAAAGCTTTAATTTGCTTCAAAACGCCACCGGCATGGAAAATATCCTGCTCTCTATGCATATCAGCGGCAGCAGGGAAAAAGACAAAAGGGCATTTGCCTATGCACTTTTAGAAAAGGTGGGCATTGATACGGAAACAGCTGACAGAAAAGTATTAAAGCTTTCCGGCGGTGAGCAACAGCGGATTGCCATCGCGCGGGCGTTGTCCCATAATCCCGATATTATCATTGCCGACGAACCGACCGGGAATCTGGATAAGGATACCGAGGCCGATGTGCTCAGCATTCTGACCTCTCTGGCCCATGATGAGGGAAAATGCGTTATCATCGTCACCCATTCCAGAAAGGTCACTTCCATCGCCGATGAGATATGGGGTATTAACGAAGGGAAATTGCTTCAGATTAAACAACGTTAAGCAAAAGAGAGATTCTCTAATCTGATGCAGTATATGGACGCGAGTCCGGAAAGGTAGTGAAAAATGAAGTACAATAAAGTGAAAATGCCGATTTTATGCATTGCATTATATGCATCTGCAGGGATGCTAGTCCTATATACGATTTGGTCGGCAAGTAATTCCCGGAGTTATATCTCCGAGTTGGTTGCTATGGGGCAATTGACTTTTAAAGGAAACGAATATGATATTGTTAACTTCTATATGTCAAACAGTGCGCAATACGCACTGTTTGCAATCATCTTATTTACTCTAGGGTGGATTACGCAAAAGATTTCACTTCGCAAACCGGAAAGTGTTTATGTAGATAATAAAGCGGCTTCAGCCGGCAAGGTAGCTTGTAATGAAGATGCAGAAGATGATTTTGAGGATTGGTTCCAGAACAATGACCATTAATAGCTTTGGAGAGTGCAAGGGTTGTCGTCAGCTACACATCCAGATTCTATTTTCCCCCGCCCGAGGACAGTGTTCATACTTTATTTAAAGTCTGGCAACAATATTGGCCAGCATGAGAGGTAAAGTATTATTGTCGCTTTAGGCATGTAAATTAACTGTGGAGGTGCGTTCAATGGAAGATATCACTCCGAGATTCATCCGTCGTTCTCGGTTAAAATATTTCTTATCCCTTGTGGCAGCAGCTCTGGCAGGAGGGCTGATTGTCCTGAGCGCACTGCCTGTGCTGTTGCCCTATATGCTGCCAGAGCCGGAAACTCAACATCAACTGCCTTGGTTAAATCATCCGGAGGATGCCTCCGTTCTGGATTCAGAGTACCAGCAATCCGCGGTGGTTAATGCAGTGAATAAGGTTGCGCCGGCAGTCGTTGGGGTAACTAGAATGTCACAGAGCGGGCACCGTTACGGGCAAACCTCCGACTTAGCGCCATCCGGCCATGGGAGCGGCGTTATTATTAGTCCGGACGGATATATTGTCACCAATTATCATGTGGTTGAAAACGCAGCGGAGGTTATTGTAACTTTAAGTAATGGTCGGGAACTGAAGGCAACAATGGTCGGCGAGGATCCCGGAACAGATTTGGCGGTGTTGAAAATAGATTCTTATGATTCTATGCCTTGGGCTTCTTTGGGCAATTCGGATGCATTGATTGCCGGTGAATTTGTCGCCGCTATAGGCAACCCCGGTGGCCTGGACTTGGAGCGCTCTGTAACCTTTGGTATTATCAGCGCTACAGATCGCAGTTTGGATGTGTATGATTGGGTTTTTGGCCTGGTTCAGACGGACGCCGCTATAAATCCCGGTAACAGTGGCGGACCGCTAATCAATATGGCGGGTCAGGTGGTAGGCATCAACAGTGTAAAAATACTGGATGCGGAGGGCCTTGGTTTTAGCATCCCCAGCAATTTGGTAAAGACAGTGAGTCAGTCTCTTATCGAAGATGGTCGGGTGGTTCGACCGATGCTTGGAGTTTCCATTACAGAAATCTCACCTGCCCTTGCCCAGATCCACTCCTTAAAAAGTGATTATGGTCTGCTCGTGGTGGAGACACCGACCGGGCTTCCTGCCGATATTGCAGGCATTATTGCTGAGGATATAATCATTGAGGTTCAGGGAACTGCCATACAGAGTCTGCGAGATCTCCGCCAGGTGTTAAGCGATAGCGAAGTAGGAGAAACAATTGAAGTTACAGTTTTGCGCGGGGCAACGACGCTAACATTCGAGGTAGTGCTGGCTGACCAAAGTTCCCTCTAAACTTAAGTAAATAATTGCTTGAGAAGGGGAGGCGAGAATCCCAGTTGCCAGTGGCCCATGGCCAAGGACAGCTTTTGTCACCACCCCATGCTATACTTATCTCAAACAAAGAATTACTCCCCCCCGGGAGTTTTTCTGCGTTTAAGGGCGCGTAACCGCTGGAAATTCAGCCGTGTATACATTCAATACAAAACAGGAGGTGTTAGAATGGCTAATTTGTGGATGTGGTTTCCCGATGCCAAGGAGAGGCGCGAGTATGTAATTCAACTACTGGGTCTGGAGTCCACGAAAAAAGAGGCGTTGGCGTTACAGGAGGAATATCTGGCAGGTTTAGATGCTGGCAAAAC
>VEMY01000046.1 GCA_009711825.1 Bacillota bacterium
CCCCTTCCCCTGTTTTGTTATGCCCAAAAACAGAGCACAACTGGGGAGATAAGCCTTAATCGTGGCAAAAAACAAGAGAAAAGAGCTATCGCCCTACGTTAATAATTAAACGTTTTGCGACAGCCCCTTATTGTTGCCATTTTATGAACAGCTTCTCCAGCAGAACTACGGCCTGGTACATGATGGCGGCAGCGATTGAGAGGATGATAACGCTGGTCATGACCAGGTTCAGCCGGAACACTTGCCCGCCGTAAACTATCAGATATCCAAGACCAGCTTTGGAGACCAGAAATTCGCCGACAATCACCCCTACCCAAGAGAGGCCAACGTTAATTTTTAATGCGGAAATGATTGTCGGAACGCTGGCGGGCAATATCACTTTCTGCAGGATCTGCAATTTACTGGCGCCAAAGGTCTTGACTAGTTTTATCCGCTCAGGATCTACCTGGGCAAAACCGGTGTATACACCGAGGATTGTTACAATCAGAGAAACCAACAATGCCATTGCAATAATCGCCGACATGCCGCTGCCGATCCAGACAATTAGAATTGGCCCCAGAGCAATCTTGGGCAGGCTGTTTAGGACCACCAGGTAGGGGTCCAGCACCTTGGCCAGGAAATCGGACCACCAGAGGATAATCGCAATCACCGTACCAAATATGGTACCTAAAGTGAAACCCACAACAGTTTCAAAGATGGTGACCCCTGTGTGGTAAAACAGCTGTCCCTCATTATATAAGTTAACCAGAGTTGTGACAATTCGCGATGGCTGACTGGTGATAAAGGGGTTGATTAAACCAATTCTGGCCGCCCCTTCCCAAATGAGTAGGAAGCAAATCAACAAGAGTATCTGACAGGCAATGATCTTCGCTTTGTTTCGTTTAACAGTTTTGAGATACGCCGCATGCTCTCTGGACACACCGTTGGCCGACTTACTGGACATCGATATCAAGCTCCTTCCAGATTGTATTGAAATAATCTCGGAACTCCGGAGCTTCTCTGCACTTCAGCGGAGTGCGGTCGGCGCAAGTAAGCACGATTGGGTGCACAGCTTTAACGGTTCCTGGCCTGCCGGAGAGAACGATTACCTTGTCTGCCATGCTGATTGCCTCCGCGATATCGTGGGTGACCAGGATCGCAGTCTTTCTTTCCCTGAGGATAATCCTCTTTACCTCATCGGAGACTATCAGCCGGGTTTGATAATCCAGGGCGGAGAATGCTTCGTCCAGCAGCAGAATTTCCGGGTTTATTGCCAAGGTGCGAATCAAGGCTGCCCGTTGACGCATGCCACCCGAGAGCTGGCTTGGGTATGAACTTCTAAATTCCCAGAGATCATATCTGGTCAGCAGTTCTTTGACATAGTTCCTGGCTTCATCAGTCAACTTGTTTTGCACTTCCAGGCCAATAGTAACGTTCTTCCAGATTGAGCGCCACTCAAACAGTTGGTCGGACTGGGGCATGTATCCGACGCTGGCATTGACTCCGCGGACTTGCTGACCACTAATCGATACCGTTCCCCGGGTTGGTTTGATTAACCCGGCAATGATATTCAACAAAGTGGATTTTCCACAGCCGCTGGGACCGACGATACTGATAAAGTCACCTTTGGATACTTCCAGGGAAACGTTGTTGAGGGCAGTAGTTTCCCCCTCCGGGCTGTGAAATTTCATGGCGACATCTTGCACTTGAACCAAGGGATTAGCTTTCAAGTAACTGCCCTCCTTTAGCAAAAGTTATTTGACTGCTTCCAGGGCCTGCTGGGCAAAATCGTTGGTCACCAATTCAGCGAATGGCGCCCGCTGCTCCAGTTCCCCGGCCAATTCCATTACATCCTGCAGACGATCAAAGGCGTGCTCCGGAAATACCGGTGTTGTCGTCCAGGCATCAATTTCTTTGTAACGGGCCGCCACCGTTGTCAGGATTTCCAGGTTGGCATCGGGGAAGGATGGTGCGATCGCCTCGGCGATAGCTTTCGGGGTATTGTTCTGAACCCAGATTTGGGCTCTGTAGATTGCGTTTGTGAAGCTTTGAATCACATCTTCGTTTTCCTCAATATAGCTCTTTAACGCAGAGAATGCGGTATAGGGGATTTCACCGCTTTCTGCGCCCACGGAAGCCACAACATAGCCCTCGCCTTCCTTTTCCAGTTCCGCTGCCACCGGTTCGAACAAAGTGACGAAATCACCTTCGCCTCCGGTAAAGGCGCCTCCCATCAGGGCAAATTGGATGTGGGTGAGCACCTCAACATCTTCGCCCGGAATAATGCCGTTGTTCTTCAGGACATACTCCAGGGTCATCAACGGCACACCACCGGGACGACCGCCGATAATCGATTTGCCAGTTACATCTGCCCAGGTGAAATCGGGCATCGGCTCCCGTGCCACAAGAAATGACCCATCCCGCTGGGTGAGCAGAGCGAAGTTGACGGCGTGGTTTTCCTGGCCCTGATTGTGAACGTAGATTGATGCTTCGGGCCCCATGAAACCAATGTCAGCTTGGCCTGATAAGAGGGCTGTCATCACATGGTCTGCCCCCTGACCGGTGGTTAACTCTACGTCAAGCCCCTCCTCTTCAAAAAAACCTTGGTTTAAGGCCACATACATCGGCGCATAAAACACAGAGTGGGTTACCTCATTGAGGCGGACTTTGGTAAGTTCATCCTCTTGAGAGCATCCAGCAAGCGCAGAGAATGCCACCAGCGAGACTGCAAGCAGCAACACAGCAAGCAATTTTCTTTTGGACATTGTTTAGCCTCCTGATTTGAAACTTCATTATCATAATATTGAGCTGGGCAAATTGTGTGCTTGCACTATCAATTTGACCAGGTGTCCTAACAAAAAAAGCAAGCTGTTTGGTGTCAGCTTGCCGTGGAATCTGAAGTTAATAAGCGTGTAATTACAAATTCCAGTAACGTTGGCGCCGTTGCCAGCGCAAAGGGCAGGTGGAGGCGTTCGCTTTGTTTGTGAAAGTCTCGGCCTCGGGGGCCTAGATTCAACACCGGTGCCGACAGTTTCTCTATGTCGGCGAAGGGCATCAGCCACTGGTCCCAGCCCGGACAATTATCGCTGAGGCTGGTGATTGTTTGTTCCGCTTGTTGCAGTCCGCAGAAACTCAGGTCGGAAATGCCTCGGTGATACTCTTCATGACGGAGTTCTATGGCGTGCTTACGGGCATAGGCTTGCAAATCTTCTACCACCGCCAACATTTTATGCTCCTTGTCGGTTTTGCGTTGATTGCGGACAGGGGGATAAAAGGGCGGAGCAAAGGCGACAATTATTTTAGGGCCGAAATCCGGGGCGAATTGATGAACAAAATTAAGTATTTCCAGCGAGTGCTGCTGGTCATCTAGTCCCGGGCATGGCGAAAACTTGGCCAGGGCATTGGTAAATTTTTGCCCGTGGGCATCCTTACATGCTGCCACCAATTGGGCATAGGTCATAACCCGGGTTGAAAATTCTGGCCCGGCAATATTCTCGCCACTCAGCCGGTTATACGCGCTCAGGGAGCGGGACAGTTTTTCCAGACAGTTTTCAAACGCTTGCCGGCATAGGGTTGTCAGTTTGTTAGTGATTGCTTCCGGTGTGGCCGCCAGGGTAAAGATATTAAAAAAGGCGTAGGAAGCCGTGGGTGTAGAGACATTATAGCCCGGTTTGAGGTCGCCGCATTTTAACACTGTCGGGGGCAGGGTGTGAAATCCGGCAACGCTGTCGCAAAAACCGGGGTTCAGTTCCAGCAGCCGAATCACTTCTGCCAACAGCAGATTGCTGTTCAGGCCCTGATAAAGTGCGCCGGCATGGGTCTCTTGACCGACACAGTAGATTAAGGGCAGCAGCTTGCCGTCGCTGCCAGTTTGAATGCTGTGATAACCTTCGTCACTGTCGCAGGGTTCAGAATTTATATACCCGACAAAATCCAAGCTATATTCTTGCTGCCAGCGGCGGAGTACGCCCACAGCATGGCGCATACCCAGGGAGTTATTCTCTTCATCAGGTACCGAAAGGAAAAGGACGTTGCCTGGGAGGTTCTCCGGGGTGGCAGTAAGCTTCTCCAGCATCGCTATTTGCAGAGCAATGCCATATTTCATGTCCATGACCCCGCGTCCAAACAGCCACTGTCCGGTATTCAAGTCCACTTGTGCCTGGGACGGCAAATTGCCGGGTTGTTGTGCAAAGGCTTGGGTCAGTTGCCGGGGATTAAAGGCAAGGGATTGGTTGAGCCGGTAATCTGCGGCATCGACCACATCGTGATGATTGAGGAGCACAACCGTCTTGCTCCCGCGACCCTGCAGTAGGGCGCTGACCACTGCCGGTTGTTCTCCGCTTTCGATGATGTCCAACTGCAGGAACGCGGGATGTCTGCGGAAATACTGGTTTTTCGCCAGAATTTCATGGATATGGCGGCCAATTTCTGCTTCGGCGGCGCTGGCGGAGATGCTGGGGAATTTGCTCAGATCATCTAACAACTGGTGGATTCGTTCTTTCATGTTTAAACCTCCCAGGTCTGGACAGACCGGCTATTTTGGTCTACCCTTTTAATGGATGAGGGGTGATTAGGTGAGTTATCAACAGCATGAGTCCCAAGTCCGGGATCATATTGAAGCCCGGTGTCGGGAGCATATGGACTATTTAAATGCAGGAAAAGAGAGAGCCCTGGTGTTTGATTATCGCTTGGAACATACCCGGACGGCGGTGGCAATCGCGGGAGTTTTGGCCTCCGCCGCGGCGGTAAATCCCGGCCTGGCGCGCATTGCCCTGTGGCTTCATGATATCGCAAAAATCTGGAATCCCCGGCTGAGTAAAGAGGACAATGAGGCAAGGTTTCAAAACCATGGGGTCCGGGGGGGCGACGAAGCGGCAGAATTTTTGTCTGGGCTCGGGCTGCCGACCGCCGACGTCTTGAATGTAAAACGCGCAATCAGCCTCCATGTCGGGCTGGTGCGGGATAAGCCGTTGACCGATGCTTTGGCGGCGGTTGTCTGGGATGCCGACAAATTAAGCAAGCTATCCCTGGCCGGAATCATGCATCACTTGGCGGTGCAGGTGGCCATGGGAGCACCTGAATGGAAAGGCATGGAGCACGCAGTTTTAAATACCCAAGACAGGGAATTGCGTCAGCAAATCCGGGATTCGCTCAATACGCCGGCTGCAAAAGCCTGGGCCGACAAAGAACTGGCTGTTGGCGACAAGGTGAGTGCAGAGATTGTCCGCACGTTGCGCGGGCGTCAATAGAGACGGTTTTGTCGTTCCAACGTTTTTTCCCGCAGTGCGCCGATTATTACTCCCATGGCAAGGCCGGTAAAAAAGCCGGGCACAAAATCGTGTAGGAACAAGAGACCGACGATGGTGCCAAGGAGTATGCCAATCCCGACCCAGTTGCTTTGGGGTTCGCCCTGGGGGTAAAGGCGGTGAGAGTCCCTAAGATGTGCCATTGTTGCAGTTAGCGCCTGCTTGTATTGGCGCCGGGTGCGCCGGTTCGGGTCTGAATCCACGGCCTCCAGGCGGGTGTCGATCTTCTCAAGCCAGTGTCCACAGTCGCTACATGACCTCAGCTCCGGCAGGGAGAGGATTCGGCTCAATAAGTTGAGTTTTAATAAGTCCGCATCCCGGGAGGCGAGGGTTGCTTGCAATTTCTCAACCCGCTTGCGCAATTTTTCGGACATATTTACCACCTCGCTGGACAAATTATATCATAACACCCGCGAACCCTTGACTTTTTACTGGTTTCGGGGCTACAATAAGTAATAATCAGATTAAAATGTGATGGCTGAGAAGGGGACAGTAACAGGGAACCGGCTTTTTCAGAGACATAATCCATGGCTGCAAGATTATGACTGCCCTCCCATGTGAAGA
Organism: Bacillota bacterium; assembly: GCA_009711825.1. Taxonomy (NCBI): domain Bacteria; kingdom Bacillati; phylum Bacillota; species Bacillota bacterium. Next base: position 5,850 of record VEMY01000046.1, read on the forward strand.
TCACCCTGGAGCTGATTGCCTGAATTCAGTAGGGCAATCCGCAGACATGCGTTAAATGTTTTGAGTGACGGATGATTAGATTCGTAACTAGGGTGGTACCGCGGTAACAACCGTCCCTGGGCAAATGCCCGGGTTTTTTTATTTTAGCAAAGAAGGTGATTGTATGAAAAGGTTTAAAGAATTATCTGCGCAACCGGTGGCCCGGCGGGAAGATAAAATTTCAACCCATTGGGACGAGATTGACCTGTTGAACAAATCCGTGGAGAGCCGCAGGGATAAGCCTGCATTTGTTTTTTATGAAGGCCCCCCTACAGCTAACGGCCGGCCTGGCATCCATCATGTCATCTCCCGGACCCTCAAGGACTCAGTTTGTCGGTATAAAACTATGACCGGGCATATGGTCCGGCGCAAGGCGGGTTGGGACACCCATGGCCTGCCGGTGGAAATCGAAGTCGAAAAGCAATTGTCTTTGTCCGGCAAGCAGGATATCGAAGAATACGGCCTCGCAGATTTTAACCAAAAATGCCGGCAGTCAGTTTTTACCTATGAGGAACAATGGCGCGATATGACCCGTCGCATGGGGTATTTGCTTGATTTAGAGGATCCATATATCACCTTGAACAATGATTATATCGAGTCTGTGTGGTGGATCCTCGATAAATTTAACAAAGAGGGCTTGATCTATGAGGGCCATAAAGTGCTGCCCTACTGTCCGCGGTGCGGAACCGGACTGGCATCCCACGAGGTTGCCCAGGGTTACAAAGAGATCAAGTCCAACACGGTAATCGTGCCCTTTAAGCGTCGGGATAGGGAGAATGAATATTTTCTTGTCTGGACCACCACCCCCTGGACGCTGGCTGCCAACGTGGCGTTGGCTGTCCACCCGGAGGTCACCTATGTTCGGGCTGAGCAGGGAGGCAATGTTTACATTGTCGCCCGGGAACTCGCCCGGCAGGTGTTGGGCGAAGAATTTGAAATCCTCGAAGAACTGCCTGGCCAGCAGTTGGAACTTGTCGAATACGAACAACTAATGCCCTTTGTTAAAACTGGGGAAAAGGCGTTCTTTGTGACAGTCGCCGATTTCGTCACCACTGGTGACGGCACCGGTATTGTTCACCTGGCCCCGGCCTTTGGCGAAGATGATTATCAGGTGGGACGCCGCTACAATCTCCCGGTTTTGAACCCGGTTGATGAGACCGGCAAATACAGCATTACTCCCTGGGCGGGACAGTTTGTTGTTGATGCCGATGTGGACATCATCAAATGGCTGCACGGCGAAGGCAAGCTCTACCACAAGCAAAAAATGGAGCATAATTACCCCCATTGTTGGCGCTGCACTACCCCGCTTTTGTACTACGCCAAGCCCGGCTGGTATATCGAGATGACCAAGCTCAAGGAGCAATTGCTTGCAAATAACAAGAGCGTGGAATGGTATCCCGATTATGTAGGAGAAAAACGCTTTGGTCATTGGTTGGAGAATCTCAACGATTGGGCCTTGTCCCGGACGCGTTATTGGGGAACGCCGCTGAATATCTGGCGTTGTCAGTGTGGACACACAACCTCTGTCGGTTCCCGGCCGGAATTAATTGAAATGGCGGTCGAAGATATCGACGAAACAATAGAGCTGCACCGTCCCCACGTGGACGATATCCATCTGCGCTGCGAAAAATGCCAGGGCGTAATGACCCGGGTGCCGGAGGTAATCGATTGTTGGTTTGACTCCGGATCCATGCCCTTTGCCCAGTACCACTGGCCGTTTGAGAATGAGGAACGGTTTGAGGAACAGTTCCCGGCGGACTTTATCTGCGAAGGTATTGATCAGACCCGGGGCTGGTTTTACTCGCTACTGGCAATCGCGACTTTCGTCAAAGGTGTCTCCCCGTATAAGCGGGTGTTGGTCAACGATCACATTCTTGATAAAGACGGCAAGAAAATGTCCAAATCCCGGGGCAATACGGTTGATCCCTTTGAGCTTTTCGAGCAGTATGGCGCTGACGCCCTGCGTTGGTATTTGCTGCATGTCTCGCCGGCTTGGACTCCGACCCGGTTTGATGTCGATGGTTTGAAAGAGGTCCAGAGCAAATTCTTTGGCACTTTACGCAATGTCTATGCATTTTTTGCCCTCTACGCCAATACCGACGGTGTTAATCCGACGGAGTTCTTTGTTCCCTATACGGACCGGCCGGAGCTTGATCGTTGGGTGCTTTCAAAGTTCAACAGCGTCGCCGGCGAGGTGACTAAAGCCATGGATAATTACGACCTGACCCGGGCAGTGCGCCGGATTCAGGAATTTGTCGATGCCGACTTGTCCAACTGGTATATCCGCCGCGCTCGTCGTCGCTTCTGGGCCTCGGAACTGGATGTCGACAAGCAATCGGTTTACAACACTACCTATGAAGTTTTGGTGGGGGTAAGCCGACTGATGGCGCCGTTTGCGCCCTTCCTTGCTGAAGAACTGCATACAAAGCTGACCGGCGCCCAATCTGTGCATTTGGCCGATTATCCCAGCGTCAATTCGGATTTGCTGGATCCGGATGTGGAGAAGCGGATGGACTTGGCTCGGGATTTGGTTGGGTTGGGCCGGGCAGCCCGGGAGCAGGCACGGATCAAAGTCCGGCAGCCGCTGCAAAAGATTCTGGTGGATGGCAAATATCAGGAGCTGCTCACTGGATTGGTGCCGTTGATTATGGAAGAACTTAATCTCAAGACGGTGGAATTTGTGGCTGACCTCAGTGCATATATGGATTTCCGCCTAAAGCCCAACTTCCGGGCAGCGGGGCCGGCCCTGGGCCCTAAGGTTAAACAATTTGGCAGGGCGCTGGCTCAACTGGATGCCGCTGAAACCGCCGGTCGTCTGGAAGCCGGTGAAACGGTGACGGTGGAATTAGACGGGGAACCCACCCCAATCAATCGTGAGCTGGTTGAAGCTACCATTATCGCCCGGGAAGGGTTTACCGTCACAATGGAAGACAATTTGTTTGTCATTCTCGACACAACCCTCACCCAGGAGCTGGTGGATGAGGGGCTGGCCCGGGAGTTCGTGTCCAAAGTGCAACAACTCCGTAAGCGCATGGACTATCAGGTCACCGACAACATCCGCATCCGTTTCCAGGGCGATGACGAAGTGGCCGCTGCCGTAGCTAACTTCGCCGACTATATCAAGCAGGAGACACTGGCTGTTGCCATCGAGCGCGTCGATGACCCCGACCTGGAGCAGCAGAACATCAATGATCATCTGACTGGTATCGCCACCGAAAAAGTATAAACAGACACGTGCCCGGTGGCTGAAGGATGGTTTTTATGCCCGGTTGCTGCAGGGGGCAGGTGTGCGTATACTGTGGTAGCGGCGGATGAAAGGGGTGACGCTTCTGGTTTACTCCCGGGCAGCGAAACGAGTTCTGAGGTATCCCTCCAATCCTTATTCAGAGCATGTGCCTGTGAATATTCCCAAAGGCCTCCTGCCCAGGGGTTGAGGGAAAAATTGCGTTCCGGCGGAACGCAAGGCGGCGTCCATTCCGGCGCGGGACAACAGACGAAAGCGGGACCGTTAGTGGTTCCGCTTTTATTTCTTATGGTTTTAGGTTACTATAGATTGAGCAGAGTTGTTTAGGGATGTGGGTTGTATGAGCATTATTGATGATGTACGCGCTGCCGGTGACTTGCTGCCACCGGGGTTCCAGATGCGTTTTTTTGAGCAACTGGACTCCACTAACAATGCCGCCCTGGACGGGGACTGGCCGGAATTCACGGTGCTGGCGGCCGACAGTCAACGCAGCGGGCGGGGCCGGTTGGGGCGTAGTTGGACATCGATCCCCGGCCGGAACCTCTATGTCAGCATCGTTCTCTTCCCCCAACGGCAAACGCTGGAGTGGGGTAGTTTGTCACTTGTCACCGGTGTAGCGGTGGCCAAGGCGCTGGCGGGGCTGGGGTTTTCTCCCCGTTTAAAATGGCCTAATGATGTCTTGCTGGCAGGTAAAAAGGTCGCCGGTGTGCTCTGTGAAGCGCGCAATGCCAAGCTGGTCGCGGGCATCGGCCTCAATGTCAATCAGGTTGAGTTTGCCGACGATCTTAGGCATCGGGCAACTTCGCTGCGAGAGCAACGGGGGAGGGGTTTGAGCCGCAGCATGGTGCTGGCTGCAGTGATGAATAGTTTTGCCGGATGTTATAGATTATGGCAGAGCGCCGGGTTTTTTGCTCTAGCCAGCCAGTGGTCCGAATTAGATCTGCTGGCTGGAGAATTTGTCCGGGTGGCCTTCGGTGCCAAAGTTGTCCAGGGCCGGGCACGGGGTATTGATGAACAGGGGCAGTTGCTGGTGGTGGACACTGCTGGAAAAATCCGGGCGTTGAATAGCGGCGAAGTAAGTATCGAATATGGGTACTGAACCATAAATTGGCGGAAATAAGACGCTGAAAGGGCTTGTCCCGACAGCGTTTTTCTTTTTATAATAAATAAGCAAGATTTTTGCGGTTTTTTGTAGAGAATCGAATTATTTTGAAGGATTGTTAACAAATCTTGTCGAATTATTGCATGCCGAGCATTTTCCGGGAAGGGACTGAAAACCACTTGATCTCGTTTATAAATGTAAACTATTCGTACCCCAATGGCACCAATGCTTTGTCCAATGTCAGTTTCCATATCGATAAAGGTGAATTTGTGTTTCTCGTCGGCCCCAGCGGCGCCGGCAAATCATCTATTCTCAAACTGATCTTTCGGGAAATTGTTACAGGCTCAGGCCAGGTTATTGTCCACGAGCAAAACCTGGGCAGGATGAAGCGCCGGCACGTTCCTTATTTACGCAGGAAAACCGGCGTTGTCTATCAGGATTTCCGGCTGCTGCCGGAGAAAACGGCGGCGGAAAATGTCGCCTTTGCCCTGGAGGTTATCGAAACTCCTGGCAAACAAATTCGTCGTATGGTAAACCAGGCTCTAGATATCGTCGGTTTGTCGGGAAAAGCGAATCGGTTCCCCCAGCAATTATCCGGCGGTGAGCAACAGCGGGTGGCCCTGGCCAGGGCAATTGTCAACAACCCGCCGTTATTGGTCTGCGACGAACCAACCGGAAACCTTGACCCTACCACATCCTGGAACATCATTCAATTGCTTAACGAAATTAATATGCAAGGTACCACTCTGTTAATAGCCACCCATGACCGAGATGTAGTTGACAAAATGAACAGGCGGGTATTGGAAATGAAGGACGGCGTCCTGGTCCGCGATGTTAACAGAGGGGTGTATGTAAATGAAGCTTAGAAACGTGTCCCATTTCTTCCGTGAGGCGGGAGTGGGTATTTGGCGCAATGGCTGGATGAGTTTTGCCTCGATTGTTGTTGTTGTCCTTACGTTGTTAATTATGGGTTCGTTTACGATTATCAATCTCAACATTCAGGCCATCACCGATGAAATTAAAAGCCAGGTTGAGATCATTGCTTATCTGGAAGAAGAGACTGAGGAAGAGCCGGAAGCGGTGGATGAGTTGCGCTCCCAACTAACGGCCCTTAACGGCGTGCAGCAGGTGTCTTACGTCACCAAGGACGAGGCCTTGGACCGACTGCGGGAACGCTTGGGCGACCGGGCCGGCATAACCGATGGTCTGGAGCGTAATCCCCTGCCTTCCAGTTTTGAGGTTCGTCCCCATGATCCCGAGCAGACAGCACAATTGGCGGCGTCAATTGCCGCTCTCCCGGGAGTGGAAAGTGTTGACTTCGGACAGGAAATTGTCGATCAATTGCTGGCATTTACCGATGGAGTGCAAATGTTTGGCTATGCTATCATAGCATTCCTGGGTGTAATATCGCTGTTCCTGATTGCCAACACCATTAAACTCACCGTCTACTCCCGTCGGCGTCAGATTAATATCATGAAGTTTGTCGGCGCTACCGATTGGTTCATCCGGTGGCCATTTATTCTCGAAGGTGTGTTCCTTGGGTTTTTGGGGGCGCTGATTACGTACTTGATTCTGTTTTACGGGTACAGCGTGCTTTACCAGAATGCCAGCGCCTGGATGTACCATAATTTCATGTCAGTGCGGATGGTGGTGCCGGAGGTGGCAAGCAGGGAACTGCTGAGGATATTATTTGCCATGGGTGCCGGGATTGGCGCTGTGGGCAGCGGCATTTCGGTGCGCAGGTTCCTCAAGGTCTAAATTCGGGGGGTGAGGTGATAGGTTAACATGGGCAATTAGGGTGATAAAAACGGGCTTCCGGGATGCCTGGGGGCGTCCCGGCGGCCTACAGTTATAAGAGAAGCATTTGGGAGGAGGGGACTTGAAAGTGACTCGTAATAGATGGAAGTTATACACAGTATTGATGTTGGTTGTAACCTTAGTTATCGGCATGGCATTGCCGGCTTTCGCCAGTCTAGACGATGCCCGGGATGAATTGGATGAGATTCGCCGGGAGCGGGAGCAGATGGAAGCGGAAATGGAAGCAGCTCAATCAGAACTGGAACGGCTGGTCAATCGTCTAGAGCGGTTGGAGTCTGATTTGGTCAGCGCGCAACAGACTCTAGTCCGCCTCAACAGGGAAATCAGTGAAGCGGAAGATCTGATTGCCCGCCAGGCAAAAAAGATTGAAGAAACCATCAAGGAGATAGAGGAAACAGAAACATATCTGGAAGAGCAGACCGAATACCTCGAAGCGCGTCTGCAATCAATGTATAAAAACGGCACCGTAAGTTATCTCGAGGTTCTGTTCTCTGCCACCAGTTTTACCGACTTCTTGTCCCGGTTTGGATTTTTACGTTCGCTGATTGAATCAGATGTGGAGTTGGTGGAAGCAATCGAGGCTGCCCGGGATAAGTTGGAAGAGGACAAGGCGTTTCTGGAAGCGGAACTAGAGCGTCAAGAAGAGCGTCGGGATCAGCTTGCTGAGGACCGGGTCAAGGCTGAACAGGAGCAGGTTCGTATTTCCGATATGATTAGTGAGCAACAACGTTTACGGGATGCGGCCCAGGCCCAGATGAGCGAAACCGAGGAATATATCCGCGGTCTCGAGCAAGATGAGAAGCATATGGAGGACTTGATTCGCCGAATGGAGGAGGAAGGTAGGTTTAACGAGGGCGAAGCTCCTTCCCAGCTGTTCTGGCCGGTGGTTCTCCAGGACACAGGTTCGAAGGTTTACTTCATTATCAGCGGCTGGCGGACACCGTCCCGTCCCAATCACAATGGTATCGATATCGCCCCGCCCCACTTCAATAGTATTGGCCATCGCAATTACGGCGGAAGCAATCCGGCCATTGCAGTCGCCTCTGCCAGCGGCACGATTCTGGAAGCGGGCTGGAATAATTCCTATGGCTGGTATGCGATTATCGACCATGGCGGCGGTTGGTGGACCAGATATGCCCATTTGCATCTAAAACCGGACTATAGTGTGGGCGATTTTATTGCCGCCGGTCAAATGGTGGGCTACATCGGCAGCACCGGAAACAGTACCGGACCGCATTTGCACTATGAGGTTTATATCAACGGCACGCGTGTTAACCCAGAACCGTTGTTGACGCGGTAATAGTTGCTGCGTTTTGGAATATACTTTAGATAGCGTTTTACAGGCCATCTCTAATCAAGATGGCCTCTGTTTTAGGAAGGCAGGTGTGTTTGTACATGAATAAACAACGTATTTATAAGGTGCTGGCTGTGATTTTGGTGGTTGGCCTATTGGCCTCCGGCAGTGTGCTGGGTTTTGTGTTTGGATATTCCCGGGGCATCAACAGTCAACAGGCAATGTGGCGAAGCGGTGAATGGGGAAAACTGAACGATGCGCTCTACCATATCGAAAACTTCTACATCAACGAGAGCGATCGGGAGCAGCTTCTGGAGGGCGCATTGCGGGGGCTGGTTGACAGCCTCGAAGACCCCTATAGTTCTTACTTGAACGCGGAAGAAATGGAGGAAATGGAAATCTCCTCCGGAGGCAGTTATTCCGGCATCGGAGTGGAAGTGACCATGGAAGACAACCGCATCACCATCCTCGCTCCCTTCCGTGGCTCTCCGGCAGAAGATGCGGGGTTGATGCCCGGCGACAAAATCGTCGAGGTGGATGGCCGTAATCTGGAGGGAATGAATCTTGACGACGCCATCAAATATATCCGCGGTGAGGCGGGGACCGAGTTGACCCTGGGGATTATCCGGGAAGGCCGCGCCAATATCTTTCACGTTACCCTGACCCGGGCGGAGATTCACCGCAGTTCAGTGGAGTATCAGATGCTCACCAACGATATTGGATATTTGAACTTGACCCGTTTTGCCGACGGCTCCACCGAAGAGTTTGCCCAGGCAGTTACCGATCTGCGGAGTCAGGGGATGGATGGATTAATTTTAGATCTCAGGGGCAATCCCGGCGGTTATCTGGATGTGGCAATCAACATCGCTCGCCAGGTTGTGCCTGAGGGCTTGATAGTCTATACCAAAGACCGTGATGGTGAGCGAACCAGCGAGTTTCGCTCCAATCTTAGGGAACGGGGCTACCCCATGGTTTTGCTGGTCGATGAGTTAAGCGCCAGTGCCTCGGAGATTCTTGCCGGCGCCCTTAAGGATTCTGACGGGGCTGTGTTGGTGGGTGCAAACACGTATGGCAAGGGGACGATTCAACGCTATTACGAGCTGGGTGACGGATCAGTTGTCAAGCTAACTATGTCTAGGTTCTATACCCCCAACGGGTTGCGGATTGACGGAAATGGGGTCGCTCCCGATTACGAGGTGGAACTGGAAGCAGCCGCCCGGTTGCCCCACTTGCCGTTCTTGGGCACGATTGAACCCGGCGACGATAAATTAAATGTGGTGCAGTTACAAATGATGTTGGAGGCTTTGGATTACTATCAAGGTGAGGCCACTGGCTACTATGATGAAGCGACTGTTGCCGCCGTACGGGCGTTTCAGAATGCCAACAATCTGTCGGCCAGCGGTCTTGTCGACCGCCAGACTACCGAGCGACTGAACCAGCGATGGGAAACGTACTCCAGGGATGCAGATACTCAGTTGGCTAAGGCCCGCGAACTGATTCAGGATTTGATCAGGCAGGAGAACTGAGATGCCGCCACTCTGGGAGTTGTTTGAGTTAGTTGTCCAGAGCTATGTTTACGCTATATTGGGGGTCGGCATGGGAACTTTGTTTCCATTCCTGTTGATGATAGTGCTGACAATTGTTTTCATGCAGCATAACCGTCAGGCCCAGCTGGAGACTCAGCTCTTTGGTATGCCCTTCTCCCGGCCGCTGCGCCAGACCTTGGTCTCACTGGGATATGGCTTGATTGGCGGTCTGTTGGCCAGCATGCTGATGGTCAGCTTGGGGATTGCCTTGTCTGAATCCACCGGCATTCAATATGTTTGGCCGGTTGTGATTTTGCTGATGATGATCCGCCCCCGGTTCATGTGCTTTGCCTATGGAGGTGGGATTGTCGGGGTCTTGAGTCTGCTGCTCAAAGGCCTGGCCGAATTGGTGCCGACAGTGGCGAGTTTTCCGCTGGCTGCCGGGCTGATGGCCGTAGATTTGCCTTCATTAATGGCCTTGGTAGCACTGCTACACCTCACCGAAAGCTTCCTGATTTTTGTCAGCGGTCATATCAATGCCAGCCCGATTATTATGGAGTCACCCCGGGGTGAGGTTGTCGGTGGCTTTATGCTTCAGCGTTTCTGGCCGCTGCCGTTGGCGGCGTTATTGGCCATGTCCGTCAGTCCGGAGCTAATTAGCGGCGACAGTATTGCCATGCCCGACTGGTGGCCGCTGCTCCAGCCGGGAGTTACGCCCGAGCCGGGAAGTGAGCTTTTGTTGACGGTGTTGCCGATTGTTGCTGCCCTGGGGTACTCGGATATTGCAGTTGCCCATAGTCCCAAAGAGAAAAGCAGGATTTCTGCCCGCAACTTGTTGCTGTACAGCATTGTTTTGCTGGGGCTAGCTTTGATTGCTGGCCATTGGCGGTTTCTGCAATTGCTGCCGGTATTGTTCGCGCCCCTAGGGCACGAATATCTGATTCAGGTGGGGAACAGCCGCGAGTGGGCCAAACAACCCCGCTACCGGGGCAGGGCCCGGGGGGTCACCCTGTTGACGGTTTTACCGGGTTCGCCAGCCGCAGACAAGGGACTGAATACTGGATGGGTAGTTTTAAATGTCAATGGTTATGATGTAAACACCCGCCGGGAATTGGAAACAGCGCTGCAGTCTTTTCCCGGGCTTGCAGATTTGGAAATGGTTTCGCCGGAAGGGGAACACAAGCAGGTGCAGGTTCATCAGCGTTCTGGTCGTCTGGGACTGGTGCCGATGCCTGATCCCGATGAACAGGGAACTTTTCTTAAACTACAAAGCAAAGGCTTTTTATCCCGCAAATGGGAGCAATGGCGAAAACGATAATTATGTAAACCAGGGGCGAACAAAAATTCGCCCCTGGTCTTTTAATTAAGATTCATTACTGGTATAATCCTGCTGAAGGAGTGATTATCTTGCCGGAAGATAAATTTAAACTGGTTTCCGAGTTCCAGCCCCGGGGCGACCAGCCAAAAGCAATAGACCAGCTTGTCAGAGGACTCGAGGATAGTTACCGACACCAGACCTTGGTGGGGGTAACTGGCTCCGGCAAGACTTTTACCGTTGCCAATGTGATTCAGGCGGTGCAGCGGCCGACGTTGGTGATTGCCCACAATAAAACTTTGGCGGCTCAGTTGTGCAGTGAATTTAAAGAGTTCTTTCCTGAGAATGCTGTCGAATATTTTGTCAGTTATTATGATTACTATCAACCGGAGGCGTATATTCCCCATACCGATACTTATATCGAAAAAGACGCGGCGATAAACGAGGAGATTGATAAATTGCGTCATTCGGCCACCAGCGCCCTTCTGGAACGTCGGGATGTGATTGTTGTGGCCAGTGTTTCTTGTATTTACGGCCTCGGCTCGCCGGTGGAATACAGAAAGCATGTTCTGTCCTTGCGCACCGGCAGCGAACACCAGCGGGAGCAGGTGCTGCGGCGTTTGGTTGAAATGCAGTATGCCCGCAATGATGTGGACTTCCACCGGGGGACTTTTCGTGTCCGCGGCGACGTTTTGGAGGTTTTCCCGGCGGGAAACAGCGAACGGGCATTGCGGATTGAGTTCTTTAGCGATGAAATTGAACGCATAACAGAAATCGATGTTCTTACTGGCGAGATACTGGGGGCGCGCAGTCATGCCGCAATCTTCCCTGCATCTCACTTTGTTACCTCCCGGGATTTGATGGATAAGGCATTGCAGAGCATCGAGGTGGAGTTGGAGGAGCAATTGCAGCTGCTCCGCTCCCAGGGCAAGCTGCTTGAAGCCCAACGCTTGGAACAGCGGACCCGCTATGATATGGAAATGATGCAGGAGATGGGGTTCTGTCAGGGGATTGAAAATTACTCCCGGCATTTGGCAGGGCGGGAACCGGGCAGCCGGCCTGATACGCTGCTGGATTACTTCCCCGATGATTTTTTGCTGGTTGTGGACGAGTCCCATGTCACCTTGCCCCAGGTCCGGGGTATGTACAATGGCGACCGCTCCCGCAAGGAAACCTTGGTGGCCCATGGGTTTCGGCTTCCTTCAGCTATGGACAACCGGCCCTTACAATTCCCTGAGTTTGAGGCCTTAATTCCCCAGGCGCTATATGTATCGGCGACTCCCGGACCGTATGAGCAGGAACACAGCAGCCAAATGGTGGAGCAGATTATCCGCCCCACCGGCCTGGTTGATCCGGAAGTGGAAATTAAGCCGGTCACTGGTCAGGTGGACGATTTGCTGGAGGAAATTCGCCAGCGGGTAGCCTGGAAGGAGCGGGTACTGGTTACCACCCTGACCAAGCGCATGGCCGAAGATCTGACCGATTATCTCAAAGAAGCGGGAATTCGTGTGCGCTATCTCCACTCAGAAATTGATACCCTGGAGCGGATGGCAATCATCCGTGATTTGCGTCAAGGCGAGTTTGATGTCCTGGTGGGCATCAACTTGTTGCGGGAAGGCCTGGACTTGCCTGAAGTTTCGTTGGTGGCAATTCTCGATGCAGATAAGGAAGGGTTTTTACGTTCCGACCGTTCGTTAATTCAGACCATGGGGCGGGCAGCCCGCAATGTCCGGGGACGGGTGGTTATGTATGCCGACCAGGTTACCGACTCCATGCAGCGGGCGGTGGAGGAGACCTATCGCCGGCGGGAGCTACAGATTGAGTTTAACGAAAAGCATGGGATTGTCCCGCAAACCATAAACAAGGGGATTCGTGCTGTTATCGAGGCGACAAAGGCAGCCGAGTCCACAACAAAATATGAAGCAAAAACTATGGAAGCTGATGAACGCACCCAGTTGATTAAACGCCTGGAGAAAGAGATGGAAGATGCTGCCAAGGAGCTGGAGTTTGAGCAGGCCGCCTATCTCAGGGACATAATAATCAAGTTGCGGAGCGAGAAATGACGGAGGCGAAAACATGGCCAAAAATATTACTGTTAAGGGCGCACGCGTCCACAATCTGAAGAATATAAATTTGGAAATACCCCGGGACAAACTTGTGGTTATGACCGGACTCAGCGGGTCGGGTAAGACTTCCCTGGCCTTTGATACAATCTACGCAGAGGGTCAGCGACGTTATGTGGAGTCCCTTTCGGCCTATGCCCGCCAGTTTCTCGGGCAAATGGACAAACCTGATGTTGACAGCATCGAGGGCCTGTCCCCGGCAATTTCCATCGATCAGAAGACCACCAGTCGCAATCCCCGTTCCACAGTGGGAACAGTGACAGAGATTTACGATTATTTACGCCTGCTCTTTGCACGCATTGGACACCCCCATTGTCCTAATTGTAGGCTTGCCATCAGCCAGCAAACAGTGGAGCAGATGGTGGACAGCATCCTGCAGCTGCCGGAGGGAAGCAAAATTCAAATACTAGCTCCCATGGTGCGGGGGCGCAAGGGGGAGCATGTCAAGACCCTGGAATCTCTGCGCAAGGATGGTTATGTGCGGGTGCGGATTGATGGCGACGTTCATTTGCTGGAGGATGAAATTAAGCTGGAAAAGAACAAAAAGCACAATATTGAAGTGGTAATTGACCGCTTGGTTGTGCGTCCGGAAATTCAGCAACGGCTGGCCGATTCTTTAGAGACCGCTTTGAAGTTGGCGGGCGGGATTGTGTTTGTCAACCTGCTGGAGGAGCAAAAGGATCTCACCTTCAGCCAGAATTTTGCCTGTAGCGCCTGCGGCTTCAGCTTTGAAGAGATTTCGCCGCGGATGTTTTCCTTCAACAGTCCCTTTGGCGCCTGTCCCGAGTGTAGCGGGCTCGGCTACCACAAACAGCCCGACCCTGACCTGGTGATTCCCGATTGGAGCAAGAGCATCAACCAGGGGGCAGTGGCGGTCTGGAGCCATAATAACGATTCCTTCTACATGCAACTGCTGCGCCAGGTTGCTGCGGCCCGGGATATCGACCCGGATATGCCATTCAGCAAGTTGACGCAAGACCAGCGCAAACTGATACTGCATGGCACTGATGGCACTTTCACTGTCACCTACTCCCCTTTCCGTGGGCGCAGCCGCACCTATGATACCCGCTACCGGGGCGTATTGAGCTGGCTGAAAAACCGCTACCGGGACACCAGTTCCAATGATGTCCGTGAATTCATTGAGCAGTTCATGAGCGAGCGTCCTTGCCCTGCCTGTCAGGGACGCCGCCTGAAACCTGAAAGTCTGGCGGTGCTGGCCGGCGGCAAGAATATCGCTCAAGTCACAGCCCAGACCATCAGCGGCGCCCAGGATTATTTCGCCGGACTGGAGTTGAGCAAGCGAGAGCAAATGATAGCGCGCTTAATTCTCAAGGAAATTAATGAACGACTGGGCTTTCTGATTGACGTTGGACTGGATTATCTTACCCTTGACCGCAGCGCCGGCACTTTGTCTGGCGGAGAAGCCCAGCGTATTCGGCTTGCAACCCAGATTGGTTCCGGCCTGGTGGGAGTGTTATATATTCTTGACGAGCCCAGCATCGGCTTGCATCAGCGGGATAACGCCCGCTTGTTGGCAACCCTGAAAAGGCTGCGTGATTTGGGTAACACTTTAATTGTGGTGGAGCATGACGAGGATACGATGCGGGAGGCAGATTGGATTGTGGATATCGGGCCCGGGGCAGGCAACGCCGGCGGCGAAGTTATTGCTCAGGGACCGATGGAGGCAATCATTGCCGAGCCGCGCTCAATAACCGGTCAATATTTGAGCGGCGCCCGTCAAATTCCTGTACCGCCCCAGCGTCGGGGAGGTAGTGGACAGTTGCTCACGGTAGTCGGCGCCCGGGAAAACAACTTACAGAACATCGACGTGTCCTTTCCCTTGGGCAAATTCATCTGCGTTACCGGCGTTTCCGGTTCCGGTAAAAGCACATTGGTTACCGAAGTGCTGTACAAGGCCCTGGCTCAGCAGCTTAGTTCAACCCGGATCAAGCCCGGGGCGTTTGAACGTCTGGAAGGATTGGAAGCGGTGAATAAGGTCATCGAAATTGACCAGTCGCCCATCGGGCGCACTCCCCGGTCCAACCCGGCCACCTACACAGGCGTCTTTGATCATATTCGGGCACTCTATGCCGAAACCACCGAAGCAAAAACCCGGGGCTACAAACCAGGGCGCTTTAGCTTCAATGTCAAGGGCGGCCGCTGCGAGGCGTGTCGGGGAGATGGGATTATTAAGATAGAAATGCATTTTCTGCCTGATGTTTACGTGCCCTGTGAGGTTTGTCATGGCGCCCGTTATAATAGAGAAACACTGCAGATTAAGTTTAAGGGGAAGACCATTGCCGATGTGCTCAATATGCAGGTCGAGGAAGCGCTTGAGTTCTTTGCCAATATTCCCCGCATAAAACGCAAATTACAGACTATATACGATGTTGGACTTGGATATATCCGCCTGGGGCAGCCGGCAACAACGCTATCCGGCGGCGAAGCCCAGCGGGTCAAGCTGGCCACGGAGCTCAGCCGGCGCAGCAACGGCGGTACGGTTTACATCTTGGATGAGCCCACCACCGGCTTGCACATCGATGATGTGTCTCGGCTGCTGCGGGTTCTGGAACGCCTGGTTGATGAGGGCGCAACGGTGGTGGTTATCGAGCATAATCTCGATGTGGTAAAGACCGCTGATCACCTGATCGATTTGGGACCCGAAGGCGGGGACCGGGGCGGCACTGTTGTTGCCACAGGAACACCGGAACAAGTGGCTGCCTGCGCTGATTCCTATACCGGTCAGTTTTTAGCGCCGGTACTCCGGCAGGGAGGCGAGTAAATTGGATTTGCAGGCCAAGGCAAAAAATTTCCCGGCGATGCCTGGGGTGTACACCTTTAAGGATCAAGATGGAAAGGTCCTTTATGTGGGCAAGGCCAAGAACCTGCGAAATCGGGTGCGCTCCTATTTTAGTCCGGGCAATCGGGAGCAAAAGGCCTGGACGTTGCGCAAATACGCCGCCGACATTGACTATGTTGTAACTGTTACCGAAGTGGAAGCGTTGTTGCTGGAGTCCCATTTGATAAAAAAATATCGCCCCCGCTACAATGTCCGCCTCAAGGATGACAAGGATTATCCCTATATCAAGCTTGACTTGGAAGAAGATTACCCCCGGCTGGAAATAGTTCGGAAGATGAAGCGGGATAAGGCACGTTATTTTGGACCCTATCCCAATGCAGGGGTGGTCAATGAAACTGTGCGTTTGGCGAATAAATTATTTCCGCTACGGACCTGCGGCGACTGGCGAAACAAGCCGCGGCCCTGTCTCAATTTCCACATTAAACGCTGCCTGGCCCCGTGTCAGGCCAAGGTGAGTCCTGAAGAATACCGACAGCTGCTGGACCAGGTAATAATGTTTCTCGAGGGCAAGCATCAAGAGTTGCTTGCTTCCCTTAAGGCACGCATGGAAGCAGCAGCGAGGGAGTTAGAATTTGAAATGGCGGCTGAAATTCGAGATCAGATTGAAGCTCTGGAAAAGCTGGCAGCCAGTCAGCGGATTGTCAGCCGTCAGCAGTGGAATCTGGATGTGTTGGCTGTTGGCAGCGATGGTGGGGCCACAGCCGTCAACCTATTGGCTGTGCGGGGCGGCAAGGTACTGGGCAATCAGTTCTTTGTCCTGGAGCATGCAGAGCCTACCCAAACAGATGAGGCTGCAGCCGCATTTATTCGCGATTATTATGGAGAGATAACTGTAATTCCCCGGGAAATACTGGTTTCCGATTTGCCCCAGGGAGAGGATGTTCTAGCGGCCTGGCTGACCGAAAAGGCTGGCCGCCCAGTGAAACTACGGGTTCCCCAGAAGGGAACCAAAAAGCGCTTGTTGGAAATGGCAGCGGAGAACCTGCGGGAACAGCTGCATTCACGGCAGCGGAACGAGGCAGAGAGCCAAAGCCAGGGAGAAAGCATTATTCTGCAGCTAAAACAGGTGCTGGGCTTGGAGCAACCACCTCGACGAGTCGAATGCTACGATATCTCGCATATTCAAGGCAGCGATACTGTTGCTTCTATGGTGGTGTTTGAAGCTGGCGTTCCTGCCCGCAGCCAATATCGGCGCTTTAAGATTCGAGATTTGACCGGCCCTGATGATTTTGCATCAATGGCCCAGGTATTGCGAAGGCGGTTTGAAGCGGCCACCGAAGGCAAGGAGGGTTTTCGCCTGCTGCCGGACTTGGTGGTGGTGGACGGTGGCAAAGGGCAGCTGAGCGCTGCCCATAAAGAGATGAAAAACGCTGGTTATGCCGATATTAATATAGTCAGTCTTGCAAAACGGGAAGAAGAAGTATTTGTGCCCGGGCAAAGTGCCCCACTGGTTATCGATAAAGCAGAGCCGGCTTTGAAATTATTGCAGCAATTGCGCGATGAAGCCCACCGCTTTGCTATAACCTATCATCGTAAACTGCGGACCAAGAATACGCTTAGCTCTGAACTGGATAAAATCCCCGGGGTCGGACCGGCTCGGCGGACCGCCTTGCTTAAGGCTTTTGGCAGTCTGGAAAAACTGCGGGAAAAGGATGTAGCCGAGATTGCCGCTGTGCCAGGCATCCCCTGGCCGGTTGCAGAAGCGATTTACCGCTATTTCCGTAAAAACAAGTAGGCGCCCATGGGCGCCTATTAATATTTTAAAGGGCATTATTAAAATATTTTAAATTAGGGCTTGCAAGATTGGCGGCAGTCGCATATAATAAATGTAAATCCTGTTTCTTAAGAAAATTAATATTGAACTTAATAAAGTTGTGATATGCTATTACTAACAGAAAGGAGTGGTCATATGCGTAATCAAATGTTAGGTAGGTGCCCGGTTTGTAACTCAGGGCTGGACGTCACCCGTCTCCACTGCTCCCACTGTAACACTGGGATTGATGGACGGTTTACGGTATGCAAGTTTTGTCAATTGCCCGCCGATCAAAAAGCCTTTGTTGAAGTCTTTATCAAGTGCCGGGGCAATATCAAGGAAGTTGAAAAGGAATTGGGGATTTCTTATCCGACAGTACGTAGTCGTTTGGAGGCCGTAATCGAAACCCTTGGCTACCGCCCGCAACCGGTACCTAAGGATGACCCGGATCTCAAGGAGAAACGCAAAGAGATCCTGGAGGATTTAAACCAGGGCAAATTGACTTCCGAAGAGGCGATTGCCCTATTGCGTAAGCTGTAATTTTGCCATGGCAAAGGAGTGTGATGAAGGTGTCGGAAGAAAAAAAGATGATTCTGGAAATGCTTCAGTCTGGCAAAATATCCACTGAAGAAGCCCAGGAATTGTTAGCGGCACTCGATAAAGGTGTTGATCCTGCACCCGCCGAACCAAACAGTGATCACCAGGGTGGAAATTTTGTCGAAGATATAATCGGATCCATTCGTTCTGGACTCTCTAATCTGCCGTTAGTGTTTGATATTGATTCCAATCGCATTAAGTTAGAACAGACACTTACCGGCCAATTTGAGGCCGAGCAAGTCGACTTGGACCTCCAGACCCGTAATGGCAGCATTCGGGTCGAGGCCTGGGATGAGCCGGGTTACCAACTCGATTTGACTTTATCTGTGCGGGCCACGACCCGGGAGCAGGCAGAGGCTATCGTCGCCGACAGAGAGTTCGTAGTTCGCTCAGGCAATTCCCTGATGGTAGGAGACCGTAAGAGTCGTCAACTGGATAATAAAGTCTCGGTCTCCATGCGCCTGCGCCTGCCGCGGCAACATAATTATCTGTGCCAGGCCAAAACAACCAACGGCAGCGTTGAAATCAGGGAGCTAGACCTTTCTGGCTGTCAGGTCCAGTCGGCCAACGGTTCATTACGCTTGTATGGCATAAATGCAGATGATGTTGAGGCGAAGACTGTCAACGGCAGTTTGAAGGTTGAAGGCAGCATGGGTAATTTACTTGGAAAAGCGACCAACGGCAGTATTACCATTGATAACATTGCCGAAACCAGTCGCAATGAGCTGAAAACTGTCAACGGAAGGGTTGAGGTGCGCATTCCTTCCCGGGAGAACCTGGGGATAATTGCCACAGCAAAAACCACCGCCGGCAGCATCCGAATGGAGCATCCGGCGATGAAGGTTAAGGAAAAGATAAGTAAACCTGGGAATAACTTCTTGCGGGCTGCCACCGATGATGAGGCTTCGGCGGACATTGAGCTGAAGTTAGGTTCGGTAAACGGCAGTATCCGAATATCGGATTTATAGAGGGGAGCGACGATGATGGAGTTGCTATTGTTGACGATTGCAAACTATTTTCCCTGGATTCTGGCGTTAATTGCCCTGGCTTTGGTTCTGGGGTTTGTGCGTCAGGTTCTCTTGATCCAAAGTGGGTTGATTAAAAAGCCGGCGGTCAGAAGTTGGCGGATTGATTATGACAAACTGCGCAGCAGCTTCTGGCTGGCTGCCCTGGGCGGTGTAATTGCTGCCGCTCTCCATTTTGGTCTTCACGGCTGGTTCGCATTTTGGCTTTTGGTTGCGCTATTAGGGGTCGGTCAGGTTTTGGCCAGCTTACTGGGAGGTAGCCGGTGGTCCTCCACGACAAAGTTTCATCGCCGTTGGGCGGATTAGAAATGCGGCAATTTAACTGTAACCGGGCTAAAATTGATGTGGTCGATGGCAAGCTGACTGTACGCAGGTCTGAGGGCAGCCTCTTGCTGTCTGATGGCGGAAGCAAACCGCTGGACATTCGCCAGAACAAAGATACCATGATAGTATCGGGTAGCCATTGCGATTTGGAAATCTGGCTGCCTGTGGATGGAACGATTGCCATCGATGGGCGACGTCTTGATGTCAATTTCGTTGATGGCGTAGGCAGGGCATCGGTTGACGTCACGGACGGGGCAGTGAAAGCTGAGAGCTGGTCAGGTGAAATAGCAGTTGATAGCAGCGGGGGTAATGTTGAGTTGCGAAATGTAACGGGTCCAATTTCCATCGATACCGGCTCTGGAGCAGTGCATATTTCAGGTTGCAATGGTTCGGCTTATGTCGATACCGGCGCTGGAAGCGTTACTGTCAATGACAGCGCTTTGAGTCCTTTGGAAGTTGACACCGGTTCCGGGCCTGTGATTCTCCGCCATTGTCGAGGCAGCATAAGCGTGGACACTGGCTCTGGGGAAGTGGTGCTCCATGAAGTTTTCAGCAAAAAACTTCAGGTAGACACCAATGACGGTAAAATTGTTGCTTCCTTGCCAGGGGGAAGTCCGGGACGTTGGCGTCTGCAATCCGGCCGTGGTGACGTGCTTTTGACCGTTCCCGAAAATATATCCAGTCAGTTTGAGCTTAAAGGGAAAAACCTGGAGATTGATGAACAGTTGCCGCTGAAGAGTTGTCAAAAATTTGACGGTGGCGCCCGGGGAATACTGGGAGACGGGGTTGGATTGCTATCCGCCGGCTCTGCCAGGGGACGGGTAATCCTGGAATATGCACCGCCCCAAGAGATCATCGAGGTGGAGCCGGAAGCTGAAGCTACATCGCCTGCGGATGAGGAGACTCTGCGGATCCTAAATATGTTAAAACAAGGCACAATCTCTGCTGAGGAAGCCGGGGAGCTGTTGGATGCATTAGACGGGAGTGATGATAGTGCATGAGGAGCGTTTACAAATATTGCAAATGATTGCTCAGGGGAAGCTGAGCCCCGAACAAGGGGAGGAGCTGCTTAAAGCCCTTGGTGGTGAAACAAATGCGTCAGATTCTCAGGAAGCAAGATGGTTGGTTATTCGGGTGTTTGAGGCTGGAGCCCACAGGCCCAAGCATAATGTCCGCTTTCCGTTGCGTTTCGCGGGGAAGATGCTGCGTTTCGCCAACCGCTTTGTGGACGATGTTGAGCTGGACCTGGAAGAATTATATCTGGCAATCAGTACAGGCGCCCCAGGCAAGATTATGGAAGTTGAACAAGAAAACGGGGACTTTGTGGAGATTTTTCTGGAGGTGTAGCCATGGATGAGCGCTTGCGGGTGCTACAATTGGTTCGGGAGCAAAAAGTTAGTCCGGAGGCAGGATTGGTATTGTTGCAAGAACTGGAGGGGACTGGTATATCTGAAAATGCAGGCACTGCCCGGCAAGTGCGGGTGACCATCCATCGGAAGGATGGAGAAGACAAGCAGACGTCCTTTAAGGTTCCATTGTCTGTCCTCAGATTCCTTGACGGTCTGTTTCCGGAGCAAATTAGGATTGATGGCAATTCGTTCAAGCGACAGGATCTTTTGGATTTTATCGACCGAGGTGTATCCGGAGATGTGCTACGCAAACAGCATGCTAAGGGCGAAGTGGTGTTAGAACTTGTATAATTCCAGGGATGGGTTTTTTACAGACGAAAATAAGCAGGGCTGCTTCGTATGATTGAAGCAGCCCTGATTTATTGGCCCGCCGGGCCTATTAGTCACCGCCTCAACCAAAGGGTTCTCGTTTGGGACGCTGGCGATGTTGTTCTTCTATCTTTTTAAAGAACTCGGGATACTGGGATTGGGACATCGAAGCAGGCTGTCTGTTCCCCCCTGGGGCAGGCGGTTTCCTGGTAATCTGACCCCGCCGGTAATTTGTTTCCACCAGTGGTTTATCCTGCGTCTCAGGCTTTTCTGCTGGAGCGGGTGTTAATTCGGGTGCGGGAGCGGCTTCTATTTTAGGTGACGGCTCTGGTGTCACGGGTTGGGGGGCAGGAGCTGGTTCACTTGTTTCAGATTCGGCTTGTGAGTCGAGAATTTCTCCGTCGAGACTTTCGCCATCGCCAAAATGTTCCATGATTGAAGCAAATAACCATGTTGCCAATTGGTCAAATGCCGTCGGCCACTGAACCACTATCCCTGGTGTTTTTAGACTGGCAAAAAGGCCAAACTTCAAGTTATACTGTGGTTTTCGAAATGCGAGGGGATCCGGGAGATATGCCAGTTTCAAGCCTTGTTTCAGGTTATTGCCAATTCTCCGGGCAAGAGGCATGCTCCGGAATCGAAATCCCAGGTAATTAACATTTACATAGCGGCCACCTAGTTCAATTACCACTGCAAGATCACAGGGCGGGAACGGCCCGCCGTTATGGTAGATCATGATGGCGCCGGCGGCGCTGCAGAGTTCGGCGAATTTTTCTACACCTGCCGGTAAGCGTTCATTATATAGGTCGGGACTGATAATCGTCAGGCAAATCCGCTTGTTGTGGAGCGGACTATCATAAAATATGACATCATTCCAAAGGCCAGTCCAAGTCTCAATGGTCTGTACAGGCAGATAGACTTCACCCTGGTGGTATAAAGCTTTCTGTGTCAGTTTGCGGTTTCCTTTGACAATCTTCAGTTCCATGCTAATCCCCCCCGTAGTCCTTGGTATATTCTATGCAGTCGCCCGGAGTTGTGCACAAAAAAGCTGCCCCGGGTTCAGCTAACGCTGAATCGGGGCGGCAAATTGATTATGGTGCCTGAATAAACATCTGGGTAACCACTATCCCAGAAGGACTTCCGTCGACGATGCCGATGCCAACGTGGGTGTAGTGGGGGTTGAGCAAGTTGGCGCGGTGGCTGGTACTGTTCATCAAACGATAGTGGGAAACCTGATAGCTGCTGGAGCGGGAAAGGTTTTCACCGCCACGCTGAAAAGCGATGCCTTCACCCCGCATCATATCAAAGGCAGAACCGAGAGTGGGGGAGGTGTGGGCGAAATAATTGTTGTCCACGATATCCTGACTCTTGATTCGCGCCAAGCGGACAAGGCGCATGTCGGCTTGCAGCGGATTGAGACCGCGTTGGGTCCGCTCTTCATTGACCATATTTAACATTGCTTGTTCCCGGGCTGTCATTTGTGAAGGCTGGGAAGGTTGCGACGGCTGGGATGGTTGTGACGGTTGAGTGTTATTTAGCAAGTTATTTCTGGCCGCGGCCCGGGAGCCCCAGAAATCATTGGCGGCCGGCTGTTGCGGTTGTGACGGCTGTGACGGCTGGGACGGTTGCGACGGTTGAGTTGGCTGAGACGGTGCTGGTGTGGTCGGGTTTTGCGATTGCTGCTGAAGGTACGTACGTAGAAACTGGGTGTACGATGCTTCGGCGGGAGTGGCCAGGACAACGACCAGGCCGAAGGCAAGAACTAAACTGCAGACTAACTGTAACTTTTTCGACATTAATTTCCCTCCAATTATGTTTTATGAAATAAGCCTAAAGCACATTATGTCAACTGGCAATTGGCTTGTCCATTGTTTATTGGTGGGTCTGGGAACATGGTGGCAGCCACAGGCGATTATAATTACGTAAACTCAAAAATCCTTTACTTCGGTAAATTTTGCTTATTGAGGCAAGTTTCCGCAATCGCCTATCACCACGAATGCCTAAGTTTCATAACTTATTGTGAAAGGAGGGAATAACCTTGGAACAAAAGACAGTTTGGCCGGGAGTTCTTAAGGGGCATAAAATTCCTGCGCCCACCGAGGTTGCCTGTATTTATGTAAAGAAAATCTATGATGCGTGCTCACAAAGAGAATGTGTAGAATTCTTCTTCGATGATCTTGAGTTGCCTCAAGTGCCGCTGGAGGAACTGGAAGTTGAGTGCACAATTGTCCCGGGTTCAGAATCATTTTCTGACTGGTCAATTGAACCGATAGATGGAGGCCCGTTGGGGCTGGTAAGGGTCACAGTTTGCGCGACTGTCGAAATAATCATTCGGGACAGCAATAATCCCAATGTATATACGACCAATTACGAAGAAGTATGTTTCTTTAAGGAAGTTGTGCTCTATGCCCCGGATCCTGTAAATATGCAGGTTTTGGTTGAGTCGATATTCGAGGCCTTAGCCTGCAGCAGTCAAGTAAATGACGAATCACTGTTTACAGTAACAGCGACAATCGGAGCTTTTATTATCGTTAAGACTGGTTTGGAAGTGCAATTGTTGGTGCCCGCATACGGTTTCTGTCCGGTGCCGCCGGAATGTGAAGAACTGGGAGATTTATGTGAACAATTCCTGCAGCGTCCTTTTCCGCCATTCTTCCCGCCGCAACTAAATGATCTAAATAATGGCTAAATCCTGCGGCGTCAAGTGACGCCGCAAATTGACATTGGGGTGAAGATGTTGGGTAAATTGATACTAACTCTGGAAAGAGATTTCCTTCAGGTCCACCCCCAACTAGTGACCACCCTGGAACGTAAATACAATGTTGTTCTCAATCTGGAGGTCAGGTTAACTGAGCAGAGGTTGCGTAATCTATGGCAGACCAGGCATCTCGAAGGTTTGGTGATTGGCGGCAATTTGGTGACCCCCGGGCAACTGGCTTCACTGCCGGGCCGCGATTTTGCTCTGATTCTGATTAACGCGCCGTATACGCTTCCCGACAGTATGAGCAAAGACCCTTTGAGCGTGCTGATTAATTGCCGGCAGGAGAACTTGGACTTACGTTTATGGGGAAACGGCGAACGTTATGTAGAGCTTCTGTGCTCAATTTTAGCTGGGCTTTACTCATGCTTGGATGTACAGTTGGACAGTTGCAGCTTCACTGAAAAAGAGCGAGAGGTGCTGACCATGTTGCTGCAGGGCCTAAAAGATGATCACATTGCCAGGACCTTGTATATCAGTCCCAAGACTGTCCGTAACCACATTAGCAATATGTTGCGAAAAGTTGGGGTGGAAAGCCGAACCCAGTTGGTTTTATGGGCAATGCAACGGGGTTTGAAAAATTGAAATTTAGCCGGGCCGATGCCCGGCTCTTTGATTAGGCAGGGATTGGCTTCTGCCTTGTCGAAAATAAAGGAGCAAGGAGGGGTAAAGATGCGTTTTCTTATTCGTTGGTTATTGAACGGACTTGCTCTTTTAGTTGTGGCTTGGTTGCTGACTGGTGTGCATGTGAACGGCTGGCAGGCGGCGGTGACTGCAGGGCTCGGACTGGGTTTGGTCAATGCCTTGATACGACCTATTATTAAGCTGTTGGCCCTGCCGATTACTATTCTGACCCTGGGGCTATTTGGTCTGGTGATTAATGCCGGTTTGTTTTGGTTAGTCAGTGAGCTGGTGCAGGGATTCGCTGTGGACGGTTTTATCTGGGCACTTGCCGGCGCGGTACTGGTGGCCATCTTTGCGGCTGTCTTCGCAGGTTTTTTGGGAGTAAAAAAATAAACTAATGGTAATGGGCATGATAGGTAATGCAGATTGCAGGGAGATGATTAGACTTGGATATATTGACAGCTTATAGGGAAGGTCTGCTTACAGATTTGTTGCCCTATTTTCATGATGATTCCCGGTCCTGGCCTCGACGGCAGCGGTATCTGCAGCAAAAAGAAGGACCGGAACCGTCTTTTTGGGAGTGGCTGCGTAAATTAAATGAAAACTATGGTTGTGACCCGGCGGCTCTGTGCTCAGTTGATCGACTTGCTAATGGCGGCCTGGCGGTGGTTAGCGGTCAACAGGCCGGATTGCTGACGGGACCGCTGTATACAATCTACAAAGTAGCGACTTCAATCAGGTTCGCAGATAAAATGTCCCAGGAACTTGGACAACCGGTGGTGCCGGTGTTTTGGCTGGCCAGTGAAGATCATGATTTCGCAGAAATCAAGGCGGCGGTGTTTCCGGGTTCAGAAGAGCCACAAACGCTGGTGTTTCCCGGGGAGTACAGGCTGACCCCGGCGGCAGAGATTCCACTCTGTCAGGAGGATGTGGATTATGTACTGGAGCAGCTGCAAGTAATTTTGCCTGAAACTGAGTTCACACCGGCGGTGCTGGAAATGGTGCGGGATACAGGGAGCCGGTTTGAAAGTTATTCTGACTGGTGTGGCGCCCTGCTCAGCCAACTTTTTTCCCGGCAGGGTCTGGTCCTTCTCGATGCTTCGGGAGCGCCTGTACGACAAGCTGCCCAGCCGATATTTAAGGCTGCGGTTGCTGCCGGTGACAAAATATACGCTGATTTAGCTGCTCAGGCCGCAAAACTAAAGAATTTGAGAATAAAACCCGGTTTGGACCTGCCGCCTGACCATGCCCACTTGTTCTATTTGGACAGGGGGAAGCGCATCGCGCTGCTGCGGGCTGGGGATTTGTTTGTCGGGCGCCGCAATGAAGTGCGATTTACCCAGGAGCAGCTGCTGGCGGCAATTGAGACGGAACCAGCCAGCTTCAGCCCCAATGTTGTGCTGCGGCCGATGGTTCAAGAAATGGTGTTACCAGTGTTGGCAATGGTTGGCGGACCGGGAGAATTTGCCTACATGTCCCAAATGGCGCCGGTCTTTTCCCGCTTTAACCTGGAATTGCCGCCGTTGGTGCCCAGGCTTAGCGGCACCCTGGTAGAGCCGCCAGCGGCAAGGCTGTTGGCAAAGTATGGGCTGGGGGTTCCAGACGTTGAAGCCGGTTTGGAAGGCTGGTTGGAAGCGAAGTTAGCTGCCAGCGATCCAATTGGCATTGATGCGTCATTTGACAGACTGCGAGGGCAGATTAGCGCAGGCTATGAGCAATTGGCGGTGGAACTGGTGGACAGTCAGCTTGGCGATTTAAAGGCGAAGAACTTGCGCAAAGTCTTGGAGCAGGTGCAGTATTTACATAACCGAACTGCCGAGACCCATCGCCGTCAGCATAAATTGCTGCGGCAACATGTCCAGCGCCTGGAGACCAGCTTACCCCCGAACCAAGAGCGGCAGTATAATTTGATTTGGTATCTGAACAGATACGGCCCCGGTTTTGTGGATACGCTGGCGGCCCAAGATTATGATAAAAGAATGATACTTTGGCTGTAGGAGGATTTGCATGAAGATATTGGTTATTGGCGCCCATCCCGATGATATTGAGTTATCTGTGGGGGGAATCGTTGCCAAACATGTTGCCATGGGCTATGAAGTGGAACTCTGTGACTTAACTGCTGGTGAAATGGGCAGCAACGGCACACCGGAGCAGCGACTGGCCGAAGGGCAAGAGGCCGCTAAAATCCTTGGGGCTGGTCGCCGGCATAATTTGGGGTTGCCCGATGGATTATTGATCCCAGACCGCCATGCAATCCTGAAAATGGCGGAGTTGGTGCGGGCGGTGGCGCCGGACTTGGTGTTGGCGCCCTGGTGGCAGGACCGCCATCCCGACCATGAGGCTGCAAGTCTAATTGCTACTCGGGGCTGTCATCTTGCCGGGTTGCACAAGTTCCCCGTGTCAGGGGAACGGCATCGACCTGAGCGTATGCTCTATTATTTCCTCGGTCGTATCGGGGAGCCATCGTTCATTGTCAATGTCGATGACTTCTGGGATACAAAGATGGCTGCAATAAAAGCCCATGCAAGCCAATTTGCTTCCCGGGAGGATGGGGCCAACCCTACATTTCTCAACCGCGGCCAATTTTTTGAGAATTATGAACTGCGGTTCCGGACCTGGGGCAGGGGGATTGGCGCCCGCTATGGTGAGGCGCTTGTCAGCAGGGAGCCGATTGCTGTTCAAGATATAACATATGTGTAGCGGGGGTAAAGCTTTATGAAAATCGGGATTCTTTGTTATCCCACGTACGGCGGCAGCGGCGTCGTGGCCACTGAGCTTGGGAAAGAACTGGCCCGGCGCGGTCATATAGTCCATTTTATTAATTCACAGTTGCCGGTTCGGCTGGACGGTGACGGCTTTAGTGACAAGATTTTTTTCCATGAAGTATCGGTCCCCAATTACCCGTTATTCAGTCATCCCCCATATACACTGGCCTTGGCGGGGCGGGTAGTGCAAGTGATAAAAGAACAGGGGCTGGATCTGATCCACGCTCATTACGCAGTGCCCCATTCGCTGGTTGCGGTTCTCGCCCGAGAAATCAGCGGTCAAGCGCGGGTAGTTACAACTCTGCACGGTACAGATATTACCCTGGTGGGGACTGAGCCATCTTTTCTGGATGTCACCCGCTACGCGATTGAGGCAAGTGATTGCGTCACTGCCGTATCGGCGTCCTTGGCCCGGGACACCCGGGAGTTACTTGCTGTGAATAAAGAGGTGCATACAGTTTATAATTTTGTCAATCCTGATATTTACCGGCCGGTTCCGCCCGCCATTAGAGAAGTTTATGTAGGCGAAGGTGAGCATTTGTTGATTCACATCTCCAATTTTCGGCCTGTTAAACGGGTGCCGGATGTAATTGAGGTCTTCGCCCGGGTGCGTGAATCTGTACCGGCAGTCCTATTGTTGGTGGGCGACGGCCCTCAGCACTGCCATGCCCTGGCCAAGGCCAGGGAGCTGGGGGTCAGTGAGCATGTGTGCTTTCTCGGTCAGCAGCGGGAGGTGGTGCCGCTGTTGTCGGCATCAGATGTAATGTTATTGCCCTCGGAGCAGGAGAGCTTTGGCCTGGCCGCCTTGGAGGCAATGGCTTGCGGAGTCCCGGTGGTAGCCAGCACCGCAGGCGGTTTACCGGAAGTTGTTGCCGACGGAATCGGCGGGCGGCTTTTGCCGGTGGGAGACACCCGAGGAATGGCAGCAGCTACGCTGGAGATTCTCGGCAATCCGCGTCGGTGGCGGGAGGGGGCACTGGAGCGGGCGCAAAACTTCTCCAGTACCCGCTGGGTGGCGGAATACGAGGCCCTCTATCGGCAGGTGCTGGCGTGAAGAAGGAAGTTATCGACTCTTGCTTGTGTTTTGTGCTCAGTTCTGATGACTATTGCTTGATGTTGAAACGTACGCGTCCGCCCCATCAGGGTTTATGGAATGCTCCCGGCGGAAAACTGCGCCCCGGGGAAGATTCGGAAACAGCTTGCAGGCGGGAGCTCTTGGAAGAAACCGGATTAACACCCCTGGTGCGACCAGCCGGGATGCTGGACTGCCTGGACCGGCTGCGCCCGGGCTGGGTATATCGGCTCCATCTGTTTACTGCAAGTCATCAGCGTGTGACGATTGACCCAAGTGAGGAAGGGGAGTTCGCCTGGCTGCCCCTTGCCCGGGTCCTAGCGGGCAAAGGATTTGTGCATAACATACCCCTGTTCCTACCGGCGATTCTCACAGGTCAGAGTATCCAAGCCCGATTTAACTATGCTGGCAGCTATTTAGAAACGTATTCGGTGAATTTTGCTGCCGGTGGGCAAGGTTTCCCTATATCGACAATATAGATATATAAATGCTACAGCGAGGTGATTGTGTTTGAGTCGAAAACAGTTTCGGGTTGACCCGGAAAAATTACGCAGACAATGTGATCCGGCCAGTTTCGCCTTTGATACCACAGCTGATCTCACCGGGGTTAAGGACATTGTCGGGCAGGCCAGGGTGGTGAGGGCCATGGAGTTTGGCCTCAATATTCAGCGGACAGGATATAATATTTTCATGGTCGGCCTCAGTGGTACCGGTCGGACTACTTACGCCCGCAAGGCTGTCCAGCAGCGCTCACAAAAACGTCCGGTGCCGGCGGACTGGTGTTATGTATATAACTTTGCCAACCCCAGCCAGCCCCAGGCCTTGTCCCTGCCCGGTGGCAAGGGGCGGGAATTCAAGCACGATATAGAAGAGTTAGAGGCAGCTCTCCGGGAGGAGATACCGAAAGCTTTTGACGGTGACGAATATGAACAGCAAAAGAATGTCATTGTCCAACATTTTCAGAAGCAGCGTGCGACCCTACTGGAGAACCTGACCGAAAAGGCACGGAGCAAGGGTTTTTCCTTAAAGACCACCAATTCCGGATTCGTGACAGTGCCGATTGTCGATGAACGGGAGGTTGCCCAGGAAGATTATGCCAAGCTGGACCCGGACCAGCAGCGGGAGATTGAGGAACGCTCCCAGCAATTGCGCATGGAAGCTTCGGAAATCATGCGCCGGATAAACCAGGAAGAGCGGCAGGCCCGGGAAAAAATCCGTGAGTTGGATTATAACTTTGGCTTGTCAGCTGTGGGACATTTTATTGAGGATTTACAGAAAAAATACGCCGATTTCCCCAGGATTGTCAGCTACCTTACGGACTTTAAGGAAAATGTGCTGGATAACCTGGATGAATTCAAGGGCTCCGAAAGTGAAGAGCAGACACCGCTGGCGCTTTTGAAACTGCAGAAACCCAACGACCGCCGTTACCAGGTAAATTTGGTTGTTGACAACAGCGAAACCCAGGGTGCGCCGGTGGTGGAAGAAACCAACCCCACTTGGTACAATCTCCTGGGCCGTGTGGAGTATCAGAACGAGATGGGCAGTTTCGTCACCGATTTCACCAAAATTAAAGCCGGGGCCTTTCACAGGGCCAACGGCGGCTATCTTATAATCCAGGCCATGGATTTGCTCACCAATCCGCTGTCCTGGCAGGCCCTGAAGCGGGTATTAAAAAATCAGGAGATTAGTGTCGAAAGCATTGCCGATCAGTATTCTTCACTGGCTTTGTCTACACTGAGGCCGGAGCCAATTCCCCTGACGGTCAAGGTAATTCTGATTGGAAATCCCCACCTCTACCATTTGTTATACAATCATGATGAGGACTTTCGCAAGCTGTTTAAAGTCAAAGTTGACTTCAATGACGATATGAATCGGACGGCAGACAACGAAGAGCAGTTAGCCCAGTTTGTGGCCAGTCAATGTGAGCGGGAATATTTGCTTCATTTCCGCCGGGAGGCAGTGGCCCGGGTTGTTGAATACAGTTCCCGGCTGGCCGCCCACCAGGACCGGCTCAGCACCCATTTCAATGAGCTGGGAGAATTACTCTATGAGGCTGATGCCTGGGCGAGCAAAGAAGAAGCTGAGGATGTAAAACCCGAACATGTTGATCGGGCGGTGGCGGAAAAACGGTACCGCTCAAATCGCTATCAGGAATTCCGTCAACGACTTGTGGCAGAGGGGAAATTATTTATTAGCACCAAGGGGGAGGCCGTGGGACAGATTAATGGGCTTTCGGTGCTAGCCACCGGTGATTTTCAGTTTGGAGTCCCTTCCCGAATTACAGCCAACACGTTCGCCGGCCGGGGCGGGATTACCAATATCGAGCGGGAAATTCAACTCAGTGGCCATATTCATAGCAAAGGCGTTCTCACCTTGGCTGGATATCTGGGGCAGCGTTTTGCCCAAAACCGGCCATTGTCCCTATCGGCCAGCATAACATTTGAGCAGCTGTACAGTGGTGTGGAGGGGGACAGCGCTTCCAGCGCCGAACTGTTTGCCCTGATTTCCAGTTTGTCGGGAGTACCAATAAGTCAGGCGTTGGCGGTTACCGGGTCCGTTAATCAAAAGGGCGAGATTCAACCAGTGGGCGGTATTAATGAGAAAATCGAAGGCTTTTATGCCACCTGTAAATTGTTAGGGTTGTCTGGTACCCAGGGTGTGATAATTCCCCGGGCAAATATCAGCGATTTGATGCTGGACAATGAGGTTTTGGACGCCGTTAAGGCAGGCAATTTCCACGTTTATGCCATTGGTACTGTTGAAGAAGGTCTGGAGATTCTCACCGGTCTTGACGCCGGGGCCGCCGACAATCGGGGCGAGTATCCTCAGAATAGTATTTTTGGTCGCGTGGCCGAAACATTACAACGTTTTGCTGCAAACCAAACAAAAAAACAGGAAAAAGATGAATAATTGCCGCGTTGGCGGCAACACTAGGGATGGTTAATGACATCTTCTCATTAGCCCCCTGTGCTTACTCCGGACAGTAAAGGCCGCTGCCCGGAGTTTCATTTTTCCAAAGGATTTTTTCGTCAGATTGTTGAATATAGAAGAATTGCCAACAAATTTAGTTCATAAGTTGTACAAAAAGGCCAGGGGGAATAGCTGTGAGAAGAAGATGGATTGTGTTCTTTGTGTGGGTTTTGCTAGTTTTACCCGTTGTCAATGTTGGGGCGAGCGGTGAGTTTGAGCCGATATTTTCTGTAGAAGATCCCCGGGGAGATTCCTTTGGACCGGGGGATTACTCATATCCACAGCATCAATCTTTTCCCCAGGAACTCCCCCAGATGTTAGACTTGACGGCGTTCAACGTTTTTAATCTTGGCGATGAAGCGGTGCGCTTTGAATTTCATTTTGCCCAGCGCCCCGATTTGCACCAGCCCTGGGGCGGCGCCGGTTTTAATTTTCATCGACTTGATTTATATATTGTCAAGGACGGCGAGGGACGGACGACAACCTTTAGGCCAGGCGCCCAGGTAGAATTCTCACAACCCTGGCAACTAAATCTAAGACTTCGTGACTGGCGTGGTGCTTTTTTGATCGATGCCCAGCATGATCCCGATGATTCCCAGGCCGGAATTTGGCAGGACCAGGTTCAGGGGTTTGATGTTTTTGTAGAGGGCAACGCAATCGTTGTCGAAATCAGCCAAACTTTGATTGGCGCTGCCGCACCCCAGTGGAAATATTATGTTTTGGTCGGTCTACAGGATCCCTATGGGCCGGACCAATACAGAGAAATCAATCAGCTGCCGGGGCCATGGACAGGTGGCGGCGGCTGTGACAGCGAATTTAATCCCAATTTATATGATATTCTGGTCAAGAGCGAAGGCGCTCAAAAAGACCAACTGGCTTGGGACGTCGGCCATTACGCAGTTCTCGACCCGGTGGGGCCGGAGTCAACTTCCGCCCGGGTCTGGGGAATAATAAAGATAATCGGTGTTGTACTCATGGCCGCAGGGCTTGCCTCGTTGGTCTGGATTTTGCTACGAAAAAATTAGCAGACGCTTTCGGCGTCTGTTTTTTCATTGCCATAAACCAGGACCTGGGCTATAATATATTACGTATCACTTATATTTTGGGAGTGGAGTTGTTTCTAAGTGCCGGACTTGCGAAATCTAAAAGAGCATTATGGCTTACATAGCCGCTCTGTTGTTCTGTTCCTATTGGCGTCCTTTTTGACCCATTCAACCCTTGGCGCCTTGAATGTCGTGTTGAATTTATACTTAATTTCCCTGGGCTATACCGAAGAATTTGTCGGCTTGATTTTGTCAATAAAACTGTTCACCTCCGGTCTGGCCTGTATTCCCGCAGGCGTTGTATGTTCTCGCTGGGGAGTGCGGAAAGGTTTGCAAATCTCCAGTCTCTCCCTGGGAAGCGGAGTGTTATTGCTTACGATAACGGACATGCCGGTAGTTCTGGCCCTGGGGGCGGTTTTGATTGGCATCGCCCAGGCGGCAAAGGCGACCAGTGCGCCACCCTTTCTCGTCGAAAACAGCACGCCGCGGATTCGTCAAAACTTGTTCAGTTTAAATTTTGCATTGATGATGTTTGCAAATATGGCCGGTAATGCCCTAGCCGGGTTGTTACCCGGTTTTTGGGTAGATGCGTTGAGCGGTTACACCGGCACTCTGCATGTCTATGGAGCTGTCTCTCTGCTTTCGTTGCTGCCGCTGCTGGGGGTTGCTGCGGCGAGGCCGGTTGCGGTAACTAAGCGGGCTTCTCTATGGCATGGGATTACCATGTTACGTACCCAGAAAGTGCTCATGCGCTTATTGCTCTGTCATGCATTAATTGGTTTTGGCGCCGGTCTGATTGTGCCATTATTTAATATCTTTTTAAGTAATAAGCTGGGGGCCGGGTCAGGTCAAATTGGTATAATTATGTCTTTGGCCCAGGTAGGTACGGCAATCGGAGCGCTTGTCGTCCCGTTTATTGTCATTCGGTTGGGTCGCATTGCCACCGTTTCTGTTCTGAGGGCGGCTTCGATTCCGTTCTTGATTTTAATTGCCACTTTTACTAATGTCTATGGGGTGGCGACGGTGTTCTTTTTGCGTAGTTCGTTGATGAATATGACCAATCCAGTTGAATCAAATTTTGCTATGGAAATGGTGGGCAGCGAGCAGAGGCCCGTGTGGAGCAGTATGCTTAAGACTATGGATACGTTGACCAGAGGGATTAGTGTTTTGATTGGCGGTTGGTTGATGGCAAGGTTCTCATACAATCTTCCCTACTACTTTACCTGCGGACTCTACTTAGTGACCAGCATATTCTACTGGATTTGGTTTCGGGATGCGGAGAGGCAGCAAACGGGAAGGTCTTTTGGGGAAGCCGGTTAACAAAAAGAGACATCATTCATTTGATGTCTCTTTTATGTGCGACGGGCAGTCGCGCCGCTGTAGACACACTACAGCAAGCTGGTTATGAACGACAGCGGTCAAGTTACCATATGTAACAACTGGTCGAGAGTCGGGAAAATCAGTAGAATCTCGAAGGTGC